>JBQTJD010000023.1:0-2442 GCA_052387475.1 Anaerolineales bacterium
CACATAAGCAAGATCGGGTGTCAGTCGCTGTGGCAGTTGATAAAACCGAAGAGTAGTGCGCGGCTTTAACCCGGCGGCTCGAGGTGTATCAAGGGCTTCCGATTGACCCCACATGTCAAGCTGCCGGTCAATGGCCAAAAACTCGCCCTGGCCGATTTCCTTCAGCGGCTTCCAACCTTCACGACCGTCGGGAAAGCGCACCCAAACGCGATGTTCAGGGGTACCTTCCAACTCGTAACCTAAGCGTGTTCGTAGCCGTATGCTTGGCTGCCGTCCGCCAGTGTAGAAGTGTGTAGCCCGTTGTTGACCGTCCAACGACTTCACGGTGTAACTCACTGGAGCAAATGAGCCAACGGAGGCCCCTTTGGGGCTGAGCGCGGCAATTGGCAATAAACCGATATCGGTGAATACCAGCGTATCGCCACGCACACACTTGCCGCTCATGTTCGGGCCGCTGATGACACGCACGCATTCGCCCGGCTCGAAGATGATGTCGTTGGGCACAAAGCGTTCGCCCGCTTGCAGATATTGCTCCACCACCGGGTGCCGCCCGTCGCGGATTTCGAGCAGCGGCTCGGCCACGAGTGCGGGGCGCACATAGCCATCGCGCGCGGCGACATCGGCCAGCGCCGCCAGCACATCGATCTGCGCCAGCGTGCGCGCCGCCGTCAGCAGCCGGTGCGCATGCGCGCCGATCTGCCGGCACAGGTCTTTGAACAGCCGGGTCTCAATCTCGAGGATGCGCTCCTCGGCATTGAGCACCAGTGTTTCGTATTCTTTCAGTTCGGGTGTGATGAAGCGCTCGGCGTTGACGAGTGTTTGCTTGCGGATGTAGTTGTCGGGGGCGTTGTCGCTTTGACCGCGGCTGATTTCGAGATAGTAGCCAAAAATTTTGTTGTAACCGACCTTGAGCGTCTTGATGCCGGTGCGCTCTTTCTCCACCTTCTCCAATCCCGCAATCCACTCGCGCGCATGGCTCGAGGCGTTGAGGATGCCGTCAAGCTCTTCCGAGTAACCGGCGTGAATGATGCCGGGCTTGCCCAACACGGCGGGTGGCTCCTCGGCGATGGCGGTCTGCAACAAATTCAAAACGTCTGCGCACAGATCGAAGTCGGTCATGGATAATTGGTAATTACCGGTTACTAACAGCTCCTTTATCCCCGGCAGAGCCGTCAGCGTTTCCCGTAGCGCCACCATATCGCGCGGGTTGGCGGTAAAGCCAAGGATGCGGTTGGTGATGCGCTCGATGTCGTGCAGCGGCTTGAGCGCGGCCAGCGTCTCGGCGCGCAGCACACCCTCCGAGTGAAAAGCAGCCACCCGATCCAGCCGTTCGTTGATGCGCGCCACGTCGAGCAACGGCTGAGCCACCCACTGCCGCAGCAAGCGCGCGCCCATCGGTGTGGCAGTGACGTCGAGCACACCGAGCAACGACCCATTCACCTCCCCGCTGCGCAACGTCTCGGTCAACTCGAGATTGCGGCGCGTGGCCGGGTCGAGGGTCATGAACTCATCGAGCGTGTATGTGCTGAGGCGCGAAAGCAGATTGAGCGCGGCGGGCTGCGTGTCTTTGACGTAGGCCAGAATTGCGCCGCACGCGCTGACGGCCAGCGGCGATTGCTCGATGCCGAAGCCGGCCAGCGAACTGACGCCGAAGTGATCGAGCAGCGCGTGGCGGGCCTTGCCGGGATCGAACTTCCGGACAGGCAACACGGTGCGCGGCACGCTGACGCTGTCGAGCGCGGCGGTTTGTATCCCCTCCGGCAGTAATAATTCCGCCGGGCGCAGGCGCATCAACTCCTGCCGCGCCAGCAGCCACGGGTTCGGGGCTTGAAACGTTGTGACGGCAAAATCACCGGTCGAGATGTCAGTATAGGCCAGCCCGGCGCGGCCTTCGGTTACGATGAGCGCGGCCAGGTAATTATTGCGGCCCGCGTCGAGCAGGTTCGGCTCGGTGATGGTGCCGGGCGTGACCACGCGGATGACCTCGCGCCTGAAGAAACCTTTTTCGTCCGCGCTCATCTGCTCGCAGATGGCGACGTGATGGCCTTTCGCAATCAACCGCGCGATGTACGGCTCAAGCGCGTGATGCGGCACGCCCGCCATCGGCACCCGCACGCCATCGGCCTTGTACATGTTCGGGCGGCTGGTGAGCACCAAATCAAGTTCGCGCGACACAAGCTGAGCGTCGTCGTCGAACGTCTCGTAGAAATCGCCGAGCCGAAAGAGCACGATCTCGTGGGGATACTGGCGTTTGATGTCGAGGTATTGTTTGCGCAGCTTATTCGGTTCTAGGTCGGGCATAGCGCGAGGATTGTAATGCATAAATTGTGGCGGGTGACATTGTTATTGACTAGCAACAAACCAAATTTGCTTGACAGTTGGAAAAAAAAAAATGCTACATTGTTCAAGCATCAACAGTCGGGAGGAACATCAATATGAGCA
>JBQTJD010000024.1:0-2994 GCA_052387475.1 Anaerolineales bacterium
ACTCATACCCGCGACGCACCCTCTTCGCGGTTTTTTTTTGTTGCCTCACCCCTCTCCCCGCGGGAGTGGGGCTGGGGGTGAGGGCGAACTCTATGCCAATTCGTGGTCTACGCGGCGCGACCGTCGCCGGAATGAATACGCGCGAGGCCATCCTCGCCGCTACCGCTGAACTGCTCGAGGCGATGGTGAACTCGAACGGCCTCGACCTCGAGGAGGTGGCGAGCGTGTTCTTCACCGCGACCCCCGATCTGGATGCCGCTTTCCCCGCGCTGGCCGCGCGCCAGTTGGGTTGGCGTGATACCGCGCTGATGTGCGCGCAGGAGATGGCAGTGCCCGGTAGTCTGCCGCGCTGTATCCGCGTGCTTATCCATTGGAATACGAATAAGCGCCCCGACGAACTTCGGCACATTTACATCGGCGCGGCGGCCCAACTCAGGCCCGACCGCGCCGATGCCATTCAGAGATAAGATTATCAAGGAGAAAGCGCAATGATCATCGTCATGCAGCATCACGCCAGCGCCGCACAAATTGCCGCCGTCGTCAGCCGGGTCGAGGCGGTGGGCTATCGCGCCAGCCTGATCAAAGGCGAAGAACGCACCATCATCGGCGTCATCGGCGACGACCGGCCGGTGGACCGCACCCAGTTCGAAACGCTGGATGGTGTGGAGAAAACCATGCCTGTGCTCAAGCCGTTCAAACTCGCCTCGCGCGAGATGCATCCCAGCGACACCTACGTGCCGCTAAACGGCACGCCCATCGGCGCGAAACAAATCGGCATCATTGCCGGGCCGTGCTCGGTGGAGGGGCGCAACGCCATCATCGAGGCCGCACACGCGGTAAAGGAAGCGGGCGCGACGGCGTTGCGGGGTGGGGCGTTCAAGCCGCGCACCTCGCCGTACAGTTTTCAAGGGTTGGGCGAGGAGGGATTACAGTATCTAGCCGAGGCGCGTGAGGCAACGGGTTTGCCCGTCGTCACCGAAGCCATGTCGCCAGAGCAGGTTCCACTGGTCGCAAAGTACGCCGACGTGATTCAAATCGGCGCGCGCAACATGCAGAACTACGATTTGCTGCGCGCGGTGGGCAAGGCCGATAAGCCTGTGCTGCTCAAGCGCGGCATGATGTCCACGATCGAAGAATTGCTGATGTCCGCCGAGTACGTGCTGGCCGGCGGCAACACGCGCATCATGCTCTGCGAGCGTGGCATCCGCACCTTTGAGAAGTACACGCGCAACACAACGGACATCAACGCCGTGCCGGTACTCAAGCAGTTGACGCATCTGCCCGTCATCCTCGACCCCAGCCACGCCACCGGCAAATGGGAATACGTCACCGCCGTTGCGCGCGCGGGCATCGCCGCCGGGGCCGATGGCCTGATCGTGGAAGTGCATCTCAATCCCACCGAAGCGCTCTCCGACGGCGCGCAATCGCTCAGACCGGAGAAGTTCGCGCAGATGGTGCGCGAGTGCCGGGCGGTGGCAGAAGCCATTGGACGAAATTGATGATTGCGGATTTCTGATTGCTGATTGAACAATCGGGTTCGACAATCAGAAATCAACAATCACAAATCAGAAATGATCATTGTGATGCAACCTTACGCCAGCGCCGAGCAGATTGCCGCCGTGGTGCAGCGCGTGGAGAAGGGCGGCTATCGGGTGCATCTCTCGCAGGGTGAGGAGCGCACCATCATCGGCGTCATCGGCGACGACCGGCCGGTTGAGCGTGGGCAGTTCGAGGCGCTCGACGGCGTGGAGAAGACCGTGCAAATCCTCAAGCCGTTCAAACTCGCCTCACGTGAGATGCATCCCGCCGACACCCTCGTCCCGTTGAATGGAATCAAAGTCGGCGGGCCGAAACTCGCCCTCATCGCCGGGCCGTGCTCGGTGGAGAGCCGCTCGCAGATTCTGGAGACCGCGATGGCGGTGAAAGAAGCCGGCGCGACGGCGTTGCGGGGTGGGGCGTTCAAGCCGCGCACCTCGCCGTACAGCTTTCAGGGCATGGGTGAGGAAGGCCTGCAACTGTTGGCCGAAGCGCGTGACGCCACTGGTTTGCCCATCGTCACCGAAGCGATGTCGGAGGAGCAAGTGAAACTGGTAGCGCGTTACGCCGACGTGATTCAAATTGGCGCACGCAACATGCAGAACTACGCGCTGCTCAATACGGTCGGGCAATCAGGCCGGCCGGTGCTGCTCAAGCGCGGCATGATGTCCACCATCGAAGAATTGCTGATGTCGGCGGAGTATGTGATGGCGCAGGGCAACCAACGCGTCATCTTGTGCGAGCGTGGCATCCGCACCTTTGAGAAGTACACCCGTAATACCACCGACATCAACGCCGTACCGGTGCTCAAACAGTTGACGCATTTGCCCGTCATCCTCGACCCGAGCCATAGCACCGGCAAATGGGAATACGTGATGGCGATTGCAAAAGCGGCCGTCGCCGCCGGTGCGGACGGCCTAATTGTCGAAGTTCATCCGCATCCCGAAGACGCGCTGTCGGATGGGGCTCAGTCGCTGCGCCCGGAGAAGTTCGCGCAGCTGGTGCGCGAGGTGCGCCGCATCGCCGATGCTGTGGATCGCGAGATTTGAGAGTCGGTTGAACCACCAACAACAGTGCGATTTGTACTGAGCGGTCAGGCCGATATAATTCAAAGCATGATCGGCGCTGACCCCACCACGGCTCCGTTTACGCTGGCGCAGTGCGACGTATCCATCGTCGGCCTCGGGCTGATGGGCGGTTCGCTGGCGCTGGCCCTGCGCGGCGCGTGTCGCAGCCTCACCGGAGTTGATACCGACAGCCAAGCCGTTGAAGCCGCCCTCGCGCATGGGCTGATTGGTGAAGCCGCATCGTTTGAAGTCGCGCAGGATTGCGATCTGCTTATCCTGGCCGCGCCGGTGCGGGTCATCCTCAGCCACCTCGAATTTCTATCGACCGCGTATTCGCCGCCGCGCGAAACGGTCGTGCTTGACCTGGGTTCGACGAAGAAACAAATTCTGC
>JBQTJD010000025.1:0-7630 GCA_052387475.1 Anaerolineales bacterium
GGGAAGTTGTCGAGCACGACTTGCAGGTGCTTGCTGGCGGCGCTGGCAATTGGCCCGCTGGCCGAGGTGAGAAAGGCCTTGGCCAAGTCAAACTCGAAAGCGACGTCCACTTCATCGCCGATATAGTCCACTACTTTCGGCGTGTCGGTCCAGGCCTCACCGACGGTGAAGGTATTGGGGTCAACGCTCTTGTAAAACTGAAAGTAAGATTGTAGCCAGGCGTGCGTCGCCGGGGTGTTTTCCTGCGCGGGGCCTTGCTCGACAAAGTGTTTGATGGCATCGAGCCGCAAGCCATCCACGTTCATCTCTTCGAGCCAGAAGCGGGTGATGTCTTGAATCTGCGTGGTGACCTTGGGATTTTCGAGATTCAAATCGGGCATGCCCGACCAAAAGACGGCGTAATAATAACCATCCTTCGCCGCATACCATACCTGCTGCCCCCACGGGCCGCGATAGTTCGGCGCTTCATCCGCCCACAAATACCAGTCACGATACTCGGCATTGCCGGCGTCGGCCTCTTTGAACCAGGGATGATCGAGGCCGGTGTGATTGAGCACCAAATCCACAATGACCTTGATGCCGCGCTGATGGGCTTCGTCGAGCAACCGCGCGAAATCTTCACGCGTGCCGTACTCTTGATCCACGGCGTAATAGTCCACGACATCGTAGCCGTGATAGCTGGGCGACTCGGTGATGGGCATCAGCCAGATGCCGGTGACGCCGAGATCGGTCGTCGTGGTCGGGTCGCCGTCGTTGAGATAATCCAACTTCTCGATGAGGCCGTTGAAGTCGCCCACTCCGTCGCCATCCGAATCCCTGAAGCTGCGTACGAAGATTTCGTAGAACACCGTGTCATTCCACCACGGACTGTTAGCCACTGGCTCGGCGGTGGCCGTAGGCGCGGGTGGCGGCGTCGGGGCTGAGGTCGGGGCGAGCGTGGGCGTGGCCGTGGTGGCGATACAGGCTGCGAGCAGCACGGCGTTCCACAACGCTGTTACCAATCTTGATAGAGGTCGCATGCTGTGCTCGCCAATCTCTAAATCGTAAACGCGTATGAAGGCCGTGGCCGGGAGACGCCGCCGCTTCGCTTGGGCCGGTAGCCCGTCTCCCTCAGGGTCTGGCAGAAACCATTGTGTTCCCCGGCACATTCGATGCCGGATTACCAATCCTGCCGCCCACTTGCAACCCGCTGGGCACCGAGGGTGGGATGGTGTGGGCCAAATCCAACGCGCTCGGGGCCGTCAACGATTCAAGGAAGGCGATCAGATCTTGCATCTCCGCCTCGGACAGTTGCACCCGTTCGGTGGCCGAGTCGCTTTGGGTGGCGAGGATAGCGGCGATCACTTCGGGCGCATCCTGGCACGACTCTTTCAGCAGTACCGACAATTGCGAGGGGTCGTAATTCTGCAAACTCGTTGCCGGTGATTGGTGATGGCGGATGACAGCCTCGAGCGTGAGCAGTGCGCCGTTGTGCATCCACGGCCCGGTGGCGGCGACGTTGCGCAGCGGCGGCGTGCGGAACGCGTATCGGTCGCAGTCGTTGCCCGTCTCGCGCGCGCGGCCCAGATCAAACGGCTGCTCGCGGCCCTTGCCGTCGCCAATTTGCGGCACGGCGATATTGTGAAATTTCTGATCGGTGAGCAGTCCGCCGGTGTGACAGGTCGCGCAACCGGCCTCACCGTAGAACAGTTCCGCGCCGCGTTTGGCCTCCGATGAGAGCGCCGTGCGATCACCTTGAATGTAGCGATCAAAGGGGCTGTCTTCAAAGGTGAAGACCGCGATCTCATACGCCGCCAAACCGTTGGCCGCGTGCTGGAAGCCCAACTGATCGGTCGGTACATCGGGATAGGCCGCGCGGAATAGTTCGACGTAGCCCGATATCGCCAGCAGCCGCTTCATTAGCGCCTTCCAAATTGGGCGCGCGGCGTAATCCACCAGCATCGCCAACTCGTTCGTGTTGCCGAAAATGTCTTTATCACCGCGCAGACCGCGCATCTCGTCGCGCGAGGTGACGGGGAACATCGCTTGCGCGGCGAGCAGGTTGTCGAGGCTCGAGGGCAACCGATCGCTGGCCGGTGAGTTGAAGCCGGTCTCCAGCGTGCCGTTCACGCGCCCATCCCAGAACAACACTTCCCATTCCTGGTAACCGAGGTTGAAAAGCGGCTGCGCATTCCGTGGGATAAACTCACGGCGCTCCTCAAAGCGGATGCGCAATTCGCCGAGGCCCTCGCCGCCGGTGCCGATGGAGAGCGACAGATTATCACCGGTCGCCTTGAACGCGTGGTGGCAGGTCGCGCATGAGATGTCACGATTGCCGCTCAACTCCGGATCCCAGAACAGCGCCTCACCGAGTTTCACCAATTCAGGTAAGGGCGTCGGTGGATGGGTTGGCGGGCGCACGCCGGCTTGCGTCATCAGGCGGCTGAGGCGCGTGTCAATATCGGTGGGCAGAAACGGCTCGGCGGCGAAGTATCCGGCCACGGCGAGGCTCAACACTCCCGCGCCGAAGACCGCCCAGCCCACGCGCGCGCTGAGGGTTAACGCGAGGCTCGCTGCGATGACGAGACCAACGGCGAGGCCCGCCCACATTACCGATGGGGTGAACTGAAAGTTGAATGCCGGCACGACGCTCGTGGCAACGACCTGCTTAGCATCCACGACCACCAATTCGGCTGTGCCGTATTGCAGACGATAGCGTTGATCGGCGGCAACATTCTCGAATGTTTGCTGCGCGCCATCGGGCCAGCGGATGGCGACGGTGGCGCGCTCGGCAGCGCCGAGGCCGAAGTATTGCGCTAGCTCATTGCCCGCGCCGAGGCTTGATCCATTGATAACGTCCTGCATCTGCTGCGGCCCGTCCGTGGTGGAGACGTACACGCGCGCGCCTACGGCATCACGATTCACGCGCCCCGCGCCGACAAGTTCGAGCGACAGCCAGTGATTGGTTGCGGTCTGGCCGGATTGGTTGCGATATAGCCGGTAACCCTCATCCATGTTGCCCACAGCCAGGTCTACCCAGCCATCGCGGTCATAATCGGCGTAGGCCACGCCGAGGCTGGGGCGCACGTCGGAGGCTTCGTTGCTACAAACCACTTCGGTGAACGTGCCGTCGGCATTGTTGCGGAACAGTTGGTTGGCGGCAATATCTTTGTGATTGGTGGTGTCGGCGACGGCCAGATACAGATCACGCCAGCCGTCGTTGTCATAGTCGAAGAACACTGCCCCCCACCCGATGGCATTCGGCGTTTGCACGCCGGCTGCGTCAGCAACCTCACGGAACGTGCCGTCGCCCTGATTCTGCAACAGCTCCATCGGGCCGACGTTGGAGTAGTAGTAGTCGAGGTCGCCGTCGTTGTCGTAGTCGCCAACGGCCAGCCCCATGCCGAAGAGGCGCGAGTCCGCACCGGCTTCGCGGGCGACTTGCGTAAAGCACCAGCCCTCGCGCCCACTGAGTGGGCGGGAGAGAACCGCTTCGCGGTTCTCCTGCGGCAGGCTTTGCTTGCCGCCGCAGCCCGAGCCATCGTTGCGCCAGAGCTTGTTGCCGATGCCGTTGATAAACTCGTCATTGACGAGATAAAGATCAGTGTCCCCGTCGTTGTCGTAGTCGTTGAAGCTGGCGATGAAGCCCGCGCCGTTCAGGCTGCCGCCGAGATAAGACGAGACATCGCTAAAGGTGCCGTCGCCGTTGTTGTGGTACAGCCGGTCAACATCGCCCTCCATCGGGCGGCCACACTTCGGGTAGCACGACCAGTTGGCGATGTACAAATCCAAAAAGCCGTCGTTGTCGAAGTCGCCCCACGAGGCCGACTTGCTGTTGCCGGTGTCGCGAATGCCGGCTTGCTCGGTGATGTTGACAAACCGCTTCCCGCCCTCATTGCGGAACAAAGTCTTCAAGCCCCAGTTGGCGACGAAGAGATCGCGCCAGCCATCGTTGTCGAAATCCACAAACGTTGCGCCGGCGCTATAAGCCTGAGGCAAGGCCACTTGCTCTTTCAGCGGAGAGAGCGCGAACGTGCCGTCGCCGTTGTTGCGGTAGAGCGTATTGGGGCCGGCAGGGTCGGTGACATACAAATCCACCCAGCCATCGTTGTCATAGTCGCCCCAAGCCTGGCCGATGGCCAGTTCGAGGCTGACGACACGGTTGTTCGTCACGCCGGCCTTGCGACTGACGTCGGTGAACAAGTTGGTTTGCGGAACGGGCGCAAGCGACGCTTGCCCTGGCGGTGCGAGCAAGCCTTGTTGCAGCAACAGAGCCAGGCCCGCGATCAATACACCGCCCAGCGTCAGCATCCTACGCATGGCTCACTCCTTGACGGCGCCCGAGGTCAGACCCCCGGCGATTTGATCCTGTAACAGCAGATACGTGATCATGATCGGCAGCGCGCCGATCAAAGCGCCGGCGGCGAACACGCCCCACTTCTTATCGAATTGTCCCGCGGTAAAGATTTGCAGGCCCACCATCAGCGTGTACTGATCCACATCCGTGAGCAGGATGCGGGCGAGCACGAAGTCGCCATACGTGCCGATGAACGACAGGATGCCGATGACGATGAGGATGGGCCGCAGCAGCGGCAGCAGCAGCGTAGAGAAAATCTGCCAGTGTGAAGCGCCGTCAATCTGGCCCGATTCGTCAATGGCGCGCGGGATGGTATCGAGAAACCCTTTCATCAACCAAATGGTGCCGCCCATCGAACCGCCGAGATAGACCATGATCAACCCAGCATGGGTGTTCAACCCCAAGGCAGGGACGATCTGGCCCAATTGGAAAACGATGACGTAGAGCGCGACCAGCGCCAGCAAATTCGGGAAGACCTGAATAAGCAGGATGGCTTTCAGCATCGTGATACGCCCGGCGAAACGCAGACGCGAAAATGCGTAGGCCGCCATCGTGGTTAGCGATAGGCTGAGGATCGTCGTGATGCCGGAGACCTTGACCGAGTTGAAAAGCCACGTCCAGAATTGGATGTCGCCGAACGCAAACTCAGGGTCGAGGTTGAACAGGCGCTCGTAATTCTTGACACCAGCGGCGGCCGGGACGAGGCTTTGGGTCGAGAGCGAGTTAGCGTTGTCGAACGAGGCCGAGATCATCCACAGCACCGGGAAGATGGAGAAGAAAATCAGGACGATGGCGACGACCAGGCGCACCGCCACCCCAATACGTTTCTGAAACGTGTACGACTCGCGCAGCCCCTGATAGGTTTGGGATATGCTAGACATTTTCGCTGACCTCCTCCCACATATTCGTGAATCGGAATTGCGCCAGGGTGATGACCCCGACGATGATGAAGACGAGGATGGAAATGGCCGAAGCGTAGCCATACAGCACACCCCGCCCGCTTGTAGCAAATGCCAGCTTGTACACGTAGCTAAGCAGGATGTCGGTGTGGCCGGCTTGTGCGGTCGCTCCCACAATGGGCGGGCCGCCCTGGATAAAGAGGTAGATCAAATTGAAGTTGTTGAAGTTGTAGACGAACGACGCGACGAGCAGCGGGCCGACGGCCACCAACAACAGTGGCAGGGTGATGCGGCGGAAGCGTTGCCACGGCGAGGCCCCATCCACAATCGCCGCCTCGTACAAATCCGCCGAGATGGATTGCAACGCGCCGCTGGTGATGAGCATGAAGTAGGGGTAGCCCAGCCACAGGTTGACCAACAGCACGGCGGTCTGCGCCCAGATCGGCTCAATCGTCCACGGCGGCGCCCACCCGAACCAGCCTTCGAGCGTACGATTGATGACGCCGAACTCCGGGTTGAGCATGCCGCGCCAAATGAGGATAGTGATTAAGCCGGGAATGGTATACGGGATGAGCAGGAAGGAGCGGATGATCTTTTTCAGCGGGAAATCCTTATCGTTGAACATCACGGCGATGGCTAGGCCCAACGAGAAAGTCGAGAGCACGCTGATGAACGGGAAGATGAAATTCCAGGTGAGGATTTGCAGCAGCGGACCGCGCAAAGCCGGGCTGGTGGCGAATTCTACGTAGTTCTCAAACCCGATCCACTCACGGAAGCCCGGGATAATGGTCTTGCCATCCTTGGTGGTGAAAGTACCGGCTACGTTGTTGTACACATCGCCGTTGGATTGGTCGATCACGGTGTCGGTGGCAGCATCGTATTTGTAGCGGATAGCGAGTTGGGCTGCTTCTTTGGGTGAGCGGATCTGGATCGACTCCCCGCCTTCCACGCCGAACTTGATGTTGGGGAGTTCTTTATCGGAGGCGGCGATCAGGGTGTTCAGCCGCTGATAGCCGTCAATGGATTGGGGAATGCCCTTGCTATCCGCCTCGCCAATCCCCGGGTCGCCCGGTTTAGCGGGGATGATGGCCTCGCCCGGCTTGCCCAAAAACGTGGCGCCCTCAGGATTCACCAGCCAGAGCGCGTAGGTGCCGGCCTCGGATTTATAGGCCGTCCAAGTATAGGAGGTGCCGGCCTCGGGCAGATAGGTCGCCTTTTCAATGATGGGGATGGCCTGCTCCTTGGTCAGGAAGTGCCCATCGCCGTAATTCGTGAAGGCGACGTAGATGGTGAAGAGAATTGGATAGATCACAAACAGAATGAGGAATGCAAAGCCAATGGCCATCCAGCGGAATGGATAGGCCCCGGGAATCAGGAAGATCAGATTCAATAACACCGCGATGATGCCCAAAACGATGGCCAACTGCACAAAGCCCTGGCTCACCGCGTTGTAAATAAACCAGACAGCCCCGATATCGAACAACACCAGAAAGACGCCTCGGAGCAGTAGGGACAGCGGCGACTCAACCGGCATTTGCAAGCGAGTAGGTCGTTTCGCGACAGTGACGTTCATTGTCTTTCCTCCGTCATAAGGGCATGGCACTCATTGAGAAGCCATCCAGATCAACCGGGCATCAATATTCGATTGCATTTGAAAATCGGTTGCACACAGCCGGGTCAGTGGTTTGCGGCCTGTGCCAAGAGAGGCAGCGGGCCGAGACTTTCGTCTCGGCCCGCACAACACATCAAGCTACTTCGTTGTCACGGTCAACAGGTTGGTGGTGGGGTCGAACACAAACTCCACCGTGCCATCCGTGGCCAACGTGATCTTGTAGTTCGGGCCGTCCTGCTTGCCATCCGAACCAAAGTTAGTCGTCCAGGCGCCATCCAGCGCGACCTTGAACTCGTAGTCGCCGGCCTTGAGTGAGAAAGGCCCGCTCGAGAAGGTGCCATCGTCGTTCTTCTTCATGGCGGTGACCGCGCACTCCGGCTGCCAGTCGCCGGGACAGCCCGCGGCGGCTTGATACGAGCCGGGCACATTCACCATGCCGGTCAGCGGATTGGCGATCAGGGCGCGGATCTTCTCACCGGCGTCCTTCATGGCCACGTCGGGGTCTTGCTTGCCATCGCGCACCGTCACCACGGCGTCGTTCCAACTGCTCCACACCGAGCCCATCGCGGGAATGGCCGGCATGAAGGTGGCGTCTACACCAGCCTGGCCCATCGCCAGCAGGTCGGGGTCGGAGGATTTCTCCAGCACCGATAGGAAAGCCGACGGACGCTTGCCGACATCGGCCAGCTTCTGCATGATCTCATCCGATGCGATGAACTCAGTCAGGAAAGCCTGGGCCAGCAGAACGTTCTCGCTCGCTGCGTTGATGAAGATACCCTGCGC
>JBQTJD010000026.1:0-6418 GCA_052387475.1 Anaerolineales bacterium
GGCTAGGCCCGCCACGCCCCAGCCCGCAAAGCTCACACCGGAGAGCAGGGCAATGATGGTGCTCGTCCAATCAATCCACCCCGGCCTGTCGCCGGATTGCGGGCGCGTGAGGTGCAGCGCGCGATACCCGGTGAGCGCCGAATAAAAACTGAGGACGGCGATTACCATCAGAAAAAAGTTGAAGCGGAAAAACATCAATCCGAAAGTGCTGGCGAAAATCCAGGCCATCGCCCAGAAGAACACCTTGCCCCACAGCCGATGGGTTTTGCCGCCCTTGGTCACCCGCATGGCGATGGGCGCGGCGACGAGGCCGGTGAAGCCGGCGGCGACATGCGAGTAAACAAAAAAGCGGTCGAGCAGAAAGAGCGGATCCATAGCAGAAATCTCCGTGAGTGAATGACAACCGTGACGATACCGTTCGCTGGGTCACATACCACAGTGCCGAAGGTCATATCAGAGTCATATCCCCTACAGTCGCCTGCGAAGTATCAGCGATGGGTTGCCGCCCTCAGCACATCAAACTTAAGGCAAGGTCGCAAAGGGCCAGAGACGCAAGGGAAAGCAGCTTTCTTTGTGACTTTGCATCTTTGCGTCCTTGCGTTAAAGTCCCCTGCAATGATTGGCATCTTTGATTCGGGTGTCGGCGGCCTCAGCCTGCTGCGTCATATCCGCGCGCAACTGCCGCATGCCGACGTGCTGTATTTCGCCGATAGCGGGCATGTGCCCTACGGCCCGCGCCCGCTGTTGGAGGTGCGCGGCTTCGCGGAGGCCATCACCCGCTTTCTGCTCGACCGCAGTGCGCGTGTCATCGTGATTGCGTGCAACACCGCCTCGGCAGCAGCGCTGAAGTATCTGCGCGAGAAGCTTGTCGATGTGCCGTTTGTGGGGATGGAGCCGGCCATCAAGCCCGCCGCCGAGCACACGCGCACCGGCGTCGTCGGCGTGCTGGCCACCCCGGCGACGTTTCAGGGTGAGCTATTTGCCTCGATCGTCGAGCGGTTCGCGCGCGAGGTGAAAGTGCTACGCCAGGTGTGTCCCGATCTGGTGCAGCAAATCGAAGCCGGTGAGCTTGACACTCCGAAGACCGAAGCGATGCTGCGCGGCTGGGTGGAGCCAATGCTGGCGCAGAACATTGACGCGCTCGTGCTGGGGTGCACGCATTATCCCTTCGTCATTCCATTGCTCGAAAAAATCTGCGGCCCGGGTGTGCGAGTGATTGACCCGGCGCCGGCGGTGGCTAAGCAAGTGGGGCGAGTGTCGAGTGACAGGGGACAAGGGACAGCGGGTAGGCTGACCTACTTCACCAGCGGCGAGGTGAAAGCGTTTGAGCGCGCGTTGAATGAGTTGGGGATCGAACGCGGCGAGGTGAGCGGCGTGCGCTGGCGTGACGGTCAGATAGACGTTGTTGTCACATCCCGTTCAACAACTGCCCCAACGCGCTAAGGCTCACGCGTGAGGTCAGGTCGAGGCTGAGCGGCGTGACCGAGACTTGCCGTTCGGTGATGACGACCTGTACATCCGAGTCCGGCTCCACGCGTTTGGTGTCCAGTCGGTTCTCCGCCACAATCCTTCCGACATCGCTCCACTGTGCGCGCTGCGGCTTTACCGGCAGGTAGTAGCGCGTGCGCGAGAGGCGCGTCATGCGCCATGGCGTTTGCGGCGTTGCGCCGAGGGGCACGTCCACTTTCAGCACGTCCACATCTGGCGGCAAACGATGGTGCAGCAGCTTCTCGGCGAAGAAGCGGGTGAAGTGCGCGGCGGCGGTGAAGTCAATCTCGCGTGAGTGCGAGTGGTAATACTCCGGGCCGGTCTCCTGTGAGATGGCGAGCGCCGGAATGCCAAAATCCGCGCCCTCCATCGCTGCGCCCACCGTACCCGAGGCTGTCACCGCGCTGCCGATATTCTCGCCGTAGTTGATGCCGGCCACCACAAGATCAGGTCGGCGCGGCAAAATCTCCAACATGCCGTGCATCACGGCCAGCGCGGGTGTTGCGTCCGCCGCGTATCCAACCCACCGCGCGCCATTGAGGCTGAATTCGCGCACTTCAATCACGCCGGTATACGTCGCTGGCATAGAGCGGCCTACGCTCGTGCACTGATCGCGCGGCGCAACGACGGTGACGGCACCAAGCGGGGCCAGCGCCTGCGCCGCCGCCCACAGACCGGGTGAGTCAATCCCGTCGTCGTTCGTCAGCAAAATCAATTTTTCGGTTGACACACTGGCGCTCCTGTGACTGGGCGCAATCGTATCATCGAAAATAAAACCGCCCCTCTTCGGGGGGTGCATTTCAGTTTAGGGGCAACCCGCTCTCCGACCGCGTCCTCGCGGTCGGAACACCTTGCCAGAACGCCCGCGAGGACGCGGGCTTGGAGCAAACTCGCCCCCAACGTGAAATGCACCCTCTTCGGGGCGGCTCAGAACTCGCATTGGCGCGGTCACTCAAAATCGTAGTCGAGCGTCATTTCGTGGTATTGCGTGTCGCCGGCTGCATAGCGGCCTTCACCGCGCAAGCCACGCAGTTCTCCTGTTCCCGAACCGGGCACCACGACACACGTTGACTTCGCCACGCCATCCTCGAATACGCCAGCGTGTTGCAGCACAAAACTTCCCGAGCGGCCACCAAGGCGGCCCACGATCCACTCGATGCCCACATAGCTGGCCGCACCATCCAGACGATAGGCCATCAAATACTCAAGCTCTGATTCCCCTTCAATCTCGCCGCGGAATACCTTGGCCGTGCTGGCGCGGGTGAGTTTGCCGCCGCCTTCGATTTCACTGAAAGGCTTTTCATCCCAACGCTTGATTTCAAAGGTGCAATTCGCGTGTGTGGTCATGATGAGATTTCCCTTGGGTTATTGGTTTTGTTGAACTCGATCTTCGATTTCCCACACGTGATCGAGAACATGCCACGCCGCCCGGCGAACAAAATAGCGCGGTGACCAGCGCACGCCGCCGCGTGGGCCGCGCTCCGGCGTTTTCCCGGTTGCGGCAGCGGCCAGGGCCTCTCGCGTTGCGCGGGCAACGGCGTTGAGCGTGGTCGGGATATCGCCAGCTTCGTCGCGCGCTGCACTCCAACTGATCTGCCGCAAGTAGCTGTAATGGGCATCCACCACGTGATGAAACACTCCGACCAATTCGCGCCCACCGCCGCGCGGCCCTTTGCGGAGCGGTTTGCCGCTGGCTGATTCGATAGTGGTCAGCAGGCTTTTCCAGCACGCGCTCAAGAGTGATTGGAGGCGTCGCAGCGTATCGGCCTCCAATGGCAGCCGGTCATGCGTTGAGGCGACATCGGGTGCGCCAAAGTCGGTGGTGGAAGTGCCGGGCAGGCGCTCGATCACCACGAATTTTGTCCGGTCAGTAGGCGCGCGAAAGCCAAGTTTCGCGGACCGTATCGCGCGCTCATAACGGGCGCCGTAATCCAATAGGGATTGAAGCGCAGCGGCCTCATCACGCCCATTCCTTGTCCAGCCGGGCCAATCGCTTGCGGAAGCAAACACGCGTTTCTGGCCCACTTCGAGGGCGACGGTTATTTGATCTGATGACTTGGACATCAACTATCCCTCACGCTCGGGTGTAGTTGGCTTGCACGGCCAATTCGTCTTTGCCTTCGGGTGAAAGGTTGTGCATGACGAGGCGCAGTTCGGCGCCGGAAACCGGGGTGATGGTGATGCGCCAGCCCCAGTCTGGGCCGGGCGGCGCTTCATACGACCCCTGGACTGTGATGACGCCTTGCTGATCCACCGAGCCGGTGCAGAGCATGATCTTGTTGCTCATGTGCCAGGAGTCGACCCACGCCGCGGTCGCCACCTCCTGTTCATTGTTATTGCCCACTATCAGCAAGCCTTCCTGCAAGGCTTCTTCAAATATCCATGTATATGTGAACGTCAGAAAATTACCTTTGGCGGCTGGCGCCACGGAGAGGCTGGAGTGCGAAGGGCGTTCGGGGTCTGGGAGCCAACTGGCGTAGAGGATGTTTGTGCCTGCCCAGTTTCCGATCAACGAGGCCTCTATTTCGCTCAGCTTCATGCCGCCCTCCTACAAATATGAGCGGGCCTGCGCCTCAAAAAGTACAGGCCGGGCAACAATGGCCCGGCCTGTGATTGCGATTTACATCCGTGACTAAGTTACTCACCTTACGCATTTTTCAATGTCACTCCGAGCGAAGCGAGGAGTCTCTGCAACCAAAGTAGAGATTCCTCGCCGCAAAATGACGCTTCGCTTATGCGGCTCGGAATGACAGAATCAAATGGGTGCGTAAGATGAGTTAGTTAGCGAGTTGCCGCATCACCAGCACGACTTTGCCCTGCACTTGCACTTGTGAAGGGTTATCGATATAGATGGGCTGCATCGTCGGGTTGGCGGGTTGCAGTCGCACCCGGCCATTCTCGCTGAAGAAATACTTGAGCGTGGTCTCATTGCGGTCGGTGAGCCACACGGCCACCATTTCGCCGTTGCGAGCGCGGTCAGCTTTCTTCATCACGACGATGTCGCCGTCATTCACCATCGCGTCAATCATCGAGTCGCCTTTGACGCGCAGGGCGAATAGATCGCCGCTGTCGTTCACCAACCCGCGCGTCAGTTCGATGTATTCATCGGCTGACGTTTGCGCCGTATCGCCTACCAGCGCCGGTTGTGCGGCGAAGATGAAACCAGCCACGGGCACACTAAACACATCGCTCGCCGCTTTCCGCAACGTCTCGGCCAGCCGCACACCGCGCGAGACTTTGAGATCGCGCAGGATGTGGCCTTCTTTTTCCAATTTGGTGAGGTTGTAATTGACCACTGATGTGGAAGAGATGCCAACCGCCTCGCCGATTTCGCGGATGGTGGGTGGGTAGCGTTTTTCATCTGAGAAGCGGCCAATGAATTTCAAGATTTCCTGTTGCCGGGGAGAGAGTTTGCCTTTAGCCATTTCAACCTCCATGTGAGACCTGAGAAATTGGCCGCATAAATGAGCGAGTCATGGCCGCATTATAGACCGCATGTTCGCGGCGGTCAAGCACGGATTTTCTACGCCAAAACGACGAAAACAAGCCCCGAACGGTAGAGGCGACTTCAATGCTATAGTTCGCCACCCGCTCACCCTTCCCAATGCTGATGGATACAAAAGTCAACTCTCACTCACTGGCGACGCAACTCCTCGTCACCACACCGGTACGCGTGCTGCTTAACACCGCGTATCGGATGGTGTACCCGTTTCTGCCAGCGTTCAGCCGTGGGTTGGGGGTTGCGCCTGAGGCGCTGACGCAGTTGCTGGCCGTGCGCAACGGCTTTGGGCTGACCGGGCCGCTGTTTGGCCTCGTGCCCGACCGGTTCGGGCGGCGCTTCGCGATGTTGCTCGGCCTCGCCATTTTCACCGGTGCGTTCGCGCTGGCGGCCTTCCGGCCTTCATTCGCCACCGTGACGATTGCCGTGTTCGCCGCCCTCATCGCCAAAGCATTGCACGACCCGGCGTTGCTCGCTCACTTTGGCGACCAGACCCCATCGGGGAAAAGCGGATTGGTGATCGGTGTCAGCGAGTTCGGTTGGGCGGGCGCGACCTTCATCGGCATTCCAGTGCTGGGATTGCTGATTGCGCGTTTCGGCTGGAGCGCGCCGTTCGCGTCGCTGGCCATACTCGGGTTGCTGGCGGCGTTCGGCATCCAATGGGTCATCGTATCCACGCGCGGAGCGGCTCAATCTCTCACCCCCAACCCCTCTCCCCTGGGGAGAGGGGGGTTGCGCGCGCTCCTCAATCCCCACACCCTCACCGTTCTCAGCTACGGCGGGGTCGTGTCACTCGGCAATGAAATGTTGAACGTGGTCTATGGCGGCTGGATGGAGCGGAGCTTCAACCTGCGTATCGATCAACTGGGGCTGACGGTGGCGGTGATCGGTGCGGCGGAGTTGGCCGGGGAGGGGTTGGTGGCCGCGTTCGCCGACCGGGTGGGCAAGCGGCGGATGGTGGCAGTCGCAACCGCAACGGCGGCGGTTGCTTATGCGGCGTTGCCCTTCCTCAGCGGCAATTTGTGGTTGGCGCTGGCCGGTGTCTTCGTGGTCTTCCTCGGCTTCGAGACCGGCATCGTCGCTAACATCCCCTTGCTCATTGACCTGATGCCGGAGGCGCGCAGCAGTGTGGTGAGTGTGAGCGGCGCGCTGAACAGCATCGGCCGCATGGTGGGCGCGCTGCTCGGCGCGTGGCTGTTCGGTTTGGGCTTTGTGTGGGTGGGCGCGACTGCGGCAGCGGTGAGTGTGGTGATGGCGGCGCTGGTGTGGTGGAATGTGAAACGTGAAGCGTGATCCGTTCCCGTCCAGGGCAATCGCATCTTATTTTCCACAAGCCATATGTGGGCAATTTGCTTAGCCCCAACGGGCATATGGCGCGGCTCTGCTGTTCTAGGACGCCACATGGAGACATGGCAAAACGCCGGACGCCAA
>JBQTJD010000027.1:0-3574 GCA_052387475.1 Anaerolineales bacterium
TTGCCCACCGGGTGCTGGATATGCTGCATGAACTCGGCGCGGGTGGCGGCGTTCTTGCGGAAGAGGCCGCGCATGGCGCTGGTGACCATGCGCGCGTCGGCCTTCTTCACGCCGCGCATCATGCTGCACATGTGCAGCCCATCGAGCACGACGGCCACACCCTGCGGCTGCAACCGATCCACGAGGAAGTTGGCGATTTGCGTAGTCAGCCGCTCCTGCACCTGCAAGCGGCGCGCGAACATATCCACGATGCGGGGGATTTTGGAGAGGCCAATGACTTTGCCTTTGGGGATGTAAGCTACGTGCGCATGGCCGATGAAGGGCAGCAGATGGTGTTCACAGAGGCTGTAATACTCGATGTCGCGCACCACTACCATCTCGTCGTAATCCACTTCGAACAGCGCGCCGTTGATGACGGCGTCGGGGTCGGCGCCGTAGCCCGAGAGCAATTCGGCGTACATCTTGCGGACACGCTGTGGAGTATGGAGCAAGCCCGAACGGGTCGGGTCTTCGCCGACGCTCAGCAGAATCTCGCGCACCGCGGCTTCTATATTTTCATTCGCCATTGAGCCACTCACTGAAATGAGATAGCTCAATTATAGGGGAGGCTGGAGGCGAATCCGGAATTGGATGAGGCAGACACCTCAGCGGTGCGTATCTACGCGTAACACTCGTAGAGACGTTCTGGTGGAACGTCTCTACGGGGCGGCAGGCGGCTGATAGGTTGTGATGTAAAACCGGGGTTGGCCCAGGTGGACAGCCTGGAGCGCGAGGGCGAGCAACACTTCGGCGTCGGGGCTGGCCGAGCGATGGGCGGCCAGGACGGCGTGCAGGCGGTCGTCGGGCCAGGCTTGCGCGACCACTGCGTCGGTGAGCGCTTGCAACGCTCGCTGCTGAAACTGTAGTTCCGTGGCGGCATCATCCGCCGGCAACGCGGCGTATTGCGCCATGAGCGTCGCCCCATCCATGGTTTGCGCGTCTAGCGTCAGGCCGCCCACTTCATCCACGAATTGGGTGAGCGTTGCGCGATCCATCACCACGCGATGTTGAATCACGAGGCCGTGATTGGTGATGACTTCAAGCGCGCCGCTGACGAAATGGCCGGCATCGGTGAGATTGGCCCCGACATTGTAATAGTCGGTCAGCGTAAGCCCTTCCTGTACCAGTGTATTAGTTGGAAAGCCGATGAGATAGTAATTAGGGATGCCGGGGGAGAATTTCAACACCCACACGCTATCGAGCGGCGTGTGGGCTGCGGCGCGCGTTTCCACGCCGAGCAGGAGGATGCAAACCTGTTGCTGTTCGAGCAGCGCAGTGCCGGTTACGACCGGCGCGGCGGTTGGAGTCAGAAGGGTGAGGCCCGGACGGCCAATCAGCCAGCCTGAAACTAGACAGGCAGCAATTGAGACAACAAGAAACACAATCCGCAAGCGCATATTTGATCAGATCATCCGTCGTCACTCTAGCACCGGCCGGTGACAGAGTCTATAAAGCCATACTTAATTACGATATTTTTATGCGCGAGCGTGCATGCGCATCAACCGGTGGAAGTTTACTCGGCTCGCTGTTGTTCTGAGGGAGATTGGCTTTTGTAGAGCGTTGGACTTTGTTGGCGCATGCGGCCCGCGCCACATAAAAATAAGACCCCGGCGGGACATTTCGCCGGGGTCTGACAGAGGGAGGACGCGAGAGGCACGCAAAAGCGTGACACTCATCCGGGGTAATGGCTGAGCAGACCGCCGACCAGGCCGGTGACAAAGGCCGTGGGCAGCAACCACATCCAGCCCTGGATAGGCCGCAGCCAGTTGATGAACCGGGCGGCCTCGTGGCTGGCGGCGATAAAGCCTCGCAGCGCATTGAGTTGCAGCGACTCCCAAAGCAGCGTGAGCCGGCGTTGAAAGTTGGGCGGTGGAAAACTGGGTGTGTGTAACATGCCGATGACTCCTGAATGATTACCGAGACGTGCTCATCTTTACCACGTTGCCGCGCTCATCGGCCACGACGCGCACGATGCGTTGAATGGTGCGACCGCTGCCAGCCTGTGCACTGCCTTTAAAGGTCAGCACAAACTGCGTCCGCGCGTTGGGCGTCTTGGGCGATTGGCCCTGCACGGAAGGGCGCACGCCTTTGACATCCGGGAATTGGCCGTAGACCTGCCGGGCGATGCTCTCGATCTGGGTGCTGGATAAGGACATGGTCGTGTCTCCTGCGATGTATCTATGCATCAAGCGTGCCAGGGCGACCACAAGGGTCGCCCCTACGAGGATTTGAAATCGCGCAGGCTGCGACGGCGGCGCAGGAAGGCTGGGATGTCGAGGTCATTCGGGTTCACAGACTTTGGCTCGGTGGCGATGATGGCTTGCGGCTCGGCCTCGGCCACACCGGTGAACGCGGGCCGGAAAAGCGCCTCGGCCAGGTTGCCATGCGTGGGCGCAAACTGGGTTTGCGCTGGAGAACCGCGTAGCGGTTCTCTCCCGCCGCTCTGCGGTGCGGTCTGCGCGGCGCGCACGCGGCTGGTCGGGGCGAGCACCGCCGCCGATACGGGAATAGCCTCTTCACCGAGTAGCGGTTGTGCGGCCACTTGCGCCGTCGTCCGAACAGCGACCGGTTCGGGCACGGGCGGTGCGTCGTAACCGGTCACGATCAATATCACCTGCGTGCGCCCGGTCATCGTCTCATCAATCGTCGTGCCGAAAACGATCTCGGCGTTGGGGGCGACGGCGCGCAACTGCTCGGCGGCGCGGCTGACTTCGAACAGGCCGAGGTCGTCGCCGCCGGTGAAGTGCACGAGGATGCCGCGCGCGGCTTCGAGGTGCGGGCTGTCAATCAACGGCATCTTCAACGCCTGCTGCACGGCCTCTTCGGCCTTGTGCTCGCCGCGACCCTGACCAATTGCCATCATCCCCGTGCCCGCGCCGGTCATGATATTGCGCACGTTGGCGAAATCCACATTGATGAGGCCGGGCTTGCTGATGAGTTCGGTGATGCCCTGCACACCCTGGCGCAAGACTTCATCGGCCACGCGCAATGACATTTCAAATGTGGTGTTGCGCCCGAGCAGCGGCAGCAGCTTGTCGTTGGGCACGGTGATGAGCGTATCCACGTGTGGGCGCAAGCGCGCCAAGCCCCAATCCGCATTGTTGCGCCGGCGCGAGGCCTCGAAGGTGAAAGGCGTGGTGACGATGGCGACGGTCAGAATCCCCATGCTGTGCGCGACTTCGGCGGCGATGGCGATGGCACCGGTGCCTGTGCCCCCGCCCATGCCGGCGGTGAGGAAAACGAGATCGGCGCCGTGCAACGCGGCCTGAATTTCGGCGCGGCTTTCGGCGGCGGCGGTCTCACCGATTTCGGGATGGCCACCCGCGCCGAGGCCGCGCGTGCTTTGCGGGCCGAGTTGCAGTTTGGTGGCGGCCAGGCTTTGTTTGAGCGCCTGAGCGTCGGTGTTGGCGGCGAGGAAATCTACGCCATCGAGGCCCAGCTCAATCAAGCGATTGACGGCATTTGATCCGCCGCCGCCCAGGCCAAAGAATTTGATCACGGGTAGGTGAGGTGTGCTCATCATACAATACTCCTC
>JBQTJD010000028.1:0-4668 GCA_052387475.1 Anaerolineales bacterium
ACCGCAACGCCAACCATTTCTACCTCATCTTTACACCGTTTCTACCCGGCGCTACGCTAGAGTCGGGCAGCTAGGATGGGATGGATCGATGAACTCTCCTGTGTCAAATCTCCACTGGCCGCGTCCGGGCATTATGCTCGGAATGTATGTCGCTGCTCACCTCCTTACCTTTGGGTTGGCGCTGTGGCTGCGGAGTTTCTCTCCGCTGCAAACGATCCTGCTGTTTTTGCTGATCGCAGCGCCGCTTGTGTATCCACGCCCGATCTATCTGGCTGCGATGGGGATCGGTTTCGGCGCGTTGTTGGCTACGTTGCTGCTCACAACCACGAATGTCGTCCTGGCATTTCTCAATGTTGCGCAAGGGCTGGCATTCGTCTCCATCGCTTCGGAACTGGTCTATCGCTACAGCCAGGCACACGCGCGCTCACAAGCCGAACTGCAAACCACGCGCCAAGCGGCTGAGGTCGCTCGCCGGCAGAACGAGGACCAGTTGCGCTCGCTGTTGGCCCAATCACCCATCGGAATGGCCATTGCCGATGTGAACGGCCGGTTGCTGGAGGTCAACCCTGCATTATGCGCCCTGATTGGTTACACGGCGGATGAACTGCGACAGATGACCTATCTCGACATCACGCACCCGGACGACCGTGCGCCGAACGCGTCAAAGCGGGAGCAAGCGCTCCACCAAAACCAACCCGCCTATGATTTGGAAAAGCGCTACCTCCATCGCGATGGGCAGACCATCCACGCGCTCACGCATGTTACAGTGCTGCGTGACGCCACCAATCAGCCGCACCGGCTGATGGCCCAGATCGTAGATATCACAGCGCGCAAACAAGCCGAGGCAGCGCTGCGGGAGAGCGAAGAACGCTTCGCATTAGCATCGCAAGCGGCCAATGACGGCATCTGGGATTGGAATGCCCTGACTAACACGACCCATTTCTCAGTTCGTTGGAAAGCGTTACTGGGTTACGCGCCGGACGAACTCAATGATGAGGCGACCATTTTTGATACCCGGCTGCATCCCGATGACGCCGAACAGGTGCAAGCCGCAATCCGCGACCACCTCAGCCGCGAAACATCGCGCTACGAGGCCGAGTTCCGTCTGAGAACCAAGACGGGTGAGTACCGTTGGTTCAGTGATCACGGTCAGGCACTTTGGGATGAGGCTGGCCGGCCTGTGCGTATGGCTGGCAGCATGAGCGACATCACCGAACGGAAACGTCTGGAGGATGAATTGCGCCGCCAACGCGTCTTGTTGCAAGGCGTGGCCGAGGCCTCGAATGTGCTGCTTGTGAACGCCGATCTGCGGAGCGCCATTCCGGATGTCCTGGTCTTGTTGGGCCGAGCCGCTGTCGCTGACCGGGCGTATGTGTTTGAAAACCACACTGACCCAGCCACCGGCCAGCTGTTGATGAGCCAGCGTTATGAGTGGACGCAAGCGGGCATCCAGCCGGAAATTGATAACCCGCTCCTTCAAAATGTGCCCTATAAGCCGGACTACGATCATTGGTGGGAAGCCCTTGCCCACCGTGAAGTGCTGAGTGGCCGGGTGCATGAGGCGCCGGAAATCCAACGCTCGCAGCTAGAGGCACAGGGCATTCAGTCTTTGCTACTTGCGCCCATCTTTATTCGTGATCACTGGTGGGGCTATATCGGTTTTGATGATTGCCATCGCGAACGAGTCTGGTCTGAGGCGGAGCAAGCCATTCTCTTGACGGCCGTCGCCACTCTGGGCGGGGCTTTGGAACGTCAGCGGACGGAAGCCACGGTGCGCGAGAGCGAAGCCCGTTTCCGTCTCCTGGCTGAGAATGTGACCGACGTTATTTCCCGAACCGATCTCAATCAGACTCTCACCTATGTGTCACCATCCTGTGAGGCGACGCTGGGTTATCGACCCGAGGAGCTGATCGGTCAAAAAGCAACCGACTTCCTCCATCCTGATGACGTTGCGACCCTGATCGCCACATTGCCCGAAATGGTCATGACGTCTGCTTCCATCACAGTCCATTATCGTTTTCGCCGGCGTGACGGCGAGTATATCTGGATGGAGGCCGCTGTCCGGCCCATGTTCGACCCGGCCACCGGCGACATCATCGCGTTTCTTTCCTCCTCGCGTGATGTGCACGCGCGCAAACAGGCCGAAGCGGCGCTAAACGAGTCGGAGCAACGGCATCGCTTCGTGTCGGAGTTGATCTCCGACTATGCGTATGCGATCCGGCTCAACCCGGACGGCAGCCGGGTGATCGAGTGGCAGACGGGTTCCTTCCCGCAACTGACCGGCTATGAACGCGAAGCGATCATCTCGCACGACGGTGTTTGGAACATCCTATACCCTGAAGATGCCCCGGCGGTGCAAGCCTATTCCCGAAAGGTGCTGGGCGAGGGTCGCGCCGATGTGATCGAGGCGCGCATCATCGCCAAAGACGGCAGCGTACGCTGGCTGCGGAGCTATGCCCGGCCGGAGTGGAGTGAGGCGGAGCAGCGCGTCGTACGTTTCTTCGGCGCGATACAGGATGTGACTGAGCGTAAGCGTGTCGAACTTGAGCTTCAGGCCGAACGCGACTTTGCCCAGCAGGTGATGAGCACGATGGGCCAGGGCCTCGCCGTCACGGACGTGGAAGATCGTTTTGAGTATGTCAATCCGGCTCTGGCGCGCATGCTGGGTACCACGCCAGAAGCGTTGATCGGCCAATCCGCCGCCGCCACGATTCACCCAGACGATGTGATGCTGCTGGAACAAAACACGAACGCGCGTCGCACCGGGCAGTCCGGCGTTTATGAACTTCGTTTGCGGCATGCAGCCGGCAACATCGTCCATGCGTTGGTGGCAGCGGTGCCGCGCTGGCGCGACGGTCAATTCATCGGCTCCATCGCCGTGTTGAGCAACCTCACCGAGCGCAAACGGATGGAAGAGCAATTGGCTTTGTCCAATGCGGATCTGGAACAGGCGCTGCTCAATGCCACCGAACTGGCACACGCCGCCGAGGCTGCCAATCGCGCCAAAGGGGAATTTCTGGCAAACATGAGCCACGAAATCCGCACGCCCATGAACGCCATCGTTGGGATGACAGACCTGCTGCTCGACTCCAACCTGACGACCGAACACCAACGCTCCGCCCAACTCATTATGGATTCGGCCCAGGCCTTGCTCGAAATCATCGACGAAATTTTGGATTTCTCGAAGATCGAGGCGGGTCGCCTGGAGCTGGATGTGCATGAGTTTGAATTGGGGTCGGTGTTGAGCGGCGCGGCGGATTTGCTCTCCGTACGCGCGCGTGAAAAAGGCCTGGCGTTGACCGTGGCGAGCGACCCACAGTTGCCCGCGCACGTGCGCGGGGATGCAACGCGGGTACGCCAGGTGCTCGTCAACCTCATCGGCAATGCACTGAAGTTCACGGCCCGAGGCCATATTGTCGTCAATGCTGCACTGGAGGCGCAGACGGACACCCACCTCAACGTCCGGTTCAGTGTGCGCGATACGGGGATCGGCATTGCGCCCGAAGTGTTGCCGAAACTGTTTCAACAATTTGTGCAAGCGGATAGCAGCACGACGCGCAAGTTCGGCGGCACCGGTCTGGGGCTTGCCATTTGCAAACGGCTGGTCGAGCTGATGGGAGGCCTGATTGGCGCGGAGAGCGTGCCTGACTTCGGTTCGACGTTCTGGTTTGTCATCCCGCTGGAGCGGGCGCCTTTCACCCATGACCACCATGAGCCTTCCGTGGCGGCCATTCAG
Source organism: Anaerolineales bacterium (assembly GCA_052387475.1). Lineage (GTDB taxonomy): Bacteria > Chloroflexota > Anaerolineae > Anaerolineales > UBA6663 > JANWXR01. The sequence continues at coordinate 3,737 of JBQTJD010000028.1, forward strand.
GCCAGCCTTCACTCAGTTTCACAATTGCCATCGGCGCGCGTCGGGCCGCGTCTCCTGCTGGCGGCGGACAACCCGGCTAACCAGCATGTGGCGATGATGCAACTGGCGCGGTTGGGCTATTCGGTGGAAGTCGTCGCGGATGGTCGCGCGGCTGTGGCAGCTTACACTCAGCAGCCGCACGCCTATGCCGCCATTTTGATGGACTGTCAAATGCCAGAGATGGACGGTTTCACGGCGGCCCAACTGATCCGCGCGGCGGGGCCAATGACCGGGCAGCGCATCCCAATCATTGCGATGACGGCCAACGTGCTGGCGGGTGATCGTGAGTTGTGTCTGGCGGCCGGAATGGATGATTACCTCGGCAAACCGGTCAGCCGGCAAGCATTGGCGCAGGCGTTGGCGCGCTACGTGAGATCACCCGTTGAGCGCCCATCAGTGGAGAAGGCGAGCGAGGCGCTGTCGGCGGTGATCCTCGAGCATCTGCAGGACCTGGAAAGCCAGGATAACCCGGCTGGCACAGTCAAATTGATCGCTAAGTTGATGGGGACGACGCAAACCGTGTATGACGCCTTGCGCACTGCGCTCGACCAGGGTGAACCGAACCGCATCGCTGCTCAGGCTCACAAGCTGCGCGGCGGCGTGTCCACGCTTGGGGCCGAAGCTTTGGCAGAGCTGTGTTATGAAATTGAGAATCTGGCGAGCGCTGGGCAAACGAGTGAAACGCAGGCCCTCGCGGTGCGGTTAGAGCGCGAGTACACAGTGTTTTGCTCAGCCGTAGACAACTTGCTCGCTCGATTTCGGCAAGAAGCCAACGCCATCAAACAAGCCTGACGACAAAAAATCTCCACTGAGGGTGGAGATTTTTTTGTGGGCAATACAGGGCTCGAACCTGTGACCTCACGGATGTGAACCGTGCGCTCTGACCAACTGAG
>JBQTJD010000029.1:0-7863 GCA_052387475.1 Anaerolineales bacterium
GGCTTCTTTGCCTTAAAAATTTTTCCTTATTCCCCTATATCTTTTGGGGGGTTTTTTACCCCGCGCGCGTTGGGTTGGGGGGGCGCTGGCTCTCCCACAACCACACGACTACCACCAGCCCCGATACTTGAACCACGCCAGCATGGCGATGGGGATCACGATCATGCTGATCACCGCACCCCACAGCAGCAGGTCGCTGTCAAATGGAATGCCGGTGAAGTTCATCCCGAAGAAGCCGGCCACAAACGAGATGGGCAGCATGAGGACGCTGACCACCGTCAACGCTTTCATGATGTCATTCGTGCGGTTGGAGATGACGCTGAGATAAATATCCATGGTGCCGCCCACCAGGTCGCGCAGACTCTCCACTAAGTCGGCCAGCCGCACCAGGTGGTCGTATACGTCGCGAAAATACACGCGGTCCTTCGGGTCAATAAACGGGTAATCGTCGCGCGCCAGCCGATTGAGCACTTCACGTTGCGGGGTGACGATGCGGCGCAGGCGCAGCAGGGCGCGTTTGGCGGTGAAGATGGCGTTGAGCGTGTGCGGGGTCGGGCGCTGAAAGACCTCGTCTTCAAGGTGGTCGAGCGCGTCATCAAGCTTGTCAATCACCGGCATGTAGTCGGCGACGATCAGATCGAGCAGGTCGTACAGCAGGTGATCGGGGCCGTGGCCCAGCCGCTGCCCGTCGTGATCGTCGCTGGTGTGCTTCCATAAACGGTCAATGGCCGGCACCGGCTCCCAGTGTAAAGATACCAAATAATTCTTGCCGAGGAAGATGTCCACTTCATTGGTCGTCAGCGCCAGCGTCTTTTCGATGAAATCCACCGCATGCACGCAGACGTAGACCGCATTCTGCCAGTTATCGATCTTGGGGACATGCGCCTCGCGCAGCGCGTCGTCAATCGCCAGCGAGTGCAGACCAAACACATCGCGCAGAATCGGCTCAACCTTCTCCGCGGCCTCCTCGCCGAAATCCACCCACAGCAGGCCGCCCTCATCTTTCAGCGCCGTGCGCCAGTGTGGGATGGGAACATCGGTTGTCAGGCTGCCTTTGGCGTTGAAGTAGAGGGTGCGGATCATGATGGATTGCAGATGGCAGATGTTAAATTTCAGATTTGGGATCGGGTTCGTTGCCGGATTTGAGTTCGTTCACGCGGCGGTGCAGTTCAGCGAACTGGTCGGATTGCTGCTGTTGCGCGGTGCTGTTGCCGGTGGCCGCTTTGCGCCACACCTCGGCCTCGCCGACGAAGAAGCGCCGCAGTGGGCCGACATCCACCCTGCCGCCGCGCAACATGATGATGATGCCTAACAGTGGGCCAAAGACCGTGCCGAGCAGGCACAGGCCCAGGATCAACCCGGCCGGATTGCTGAACAGCGTTTCCATCACGTTTGTCCCATCAACCCCGCCAGTATCCGTTCGACGGCCAGCACACTCTCCACGCGATAGTCAACACCCGGCGGCAGCGCGCCGTTGCTGAGCCCATGCCCAACGTGGATAGTGATCAGTCCCAACTGTTGCGCGGGGGTGAGGTTCTGCGGTAGATCGTCAATGAACACGCACTCGTGCGGCTGCGTGTTCAATAAACGCAATGCGCGCTGGTAGGCTTCGGGCTTCGGTTTGTTCACCAGCGCTAGTGCGCGGATGTCGATAATTTTCTGAAAGTGCCGGACGATGCCCAACCGCGTCAACACCCGCGTCGCGTGGGCCTGATCGGAATTGGTGAAGATGGCTTTGGGCAATGGCAACCGCGCCAGCATCCCGTTCAGCGCCACGTCGGGCTGAAGATACTGATCGAGTGGCAGGTCGTGAACGTACGCCAAGTAGTCATCCGGGTCAACGCCGTATTCGGCCATCAACCCATTGAGGGCGACGCCGTATTGTTTACGATAGCGCAGCCGGAGCGCCTCGGCCTCCACGCGCGTCACCCTCAGCCGCTCCATCATGAAACTGAGGATGCGCTCACCGATGGCGTTCCACAGGCCGGTCTGTGGGCCATACAGTGTTTCATCGAGGTCAAAGAGGAGCTGGCGTAGCATTCTGTGTCCGACAGGAAAAGCGCGTCTCGATTGAGACGCGCGTATTGTAGCCGGAAGGGCAAATTGCGACAGCGTGCCTCTACGGTGCAGTGCGAGCAACGAGCGGCAGGAAGAGAAACCGGCGGGCGAGGGCTTCCATTTGAGCGGCGGTGATCGAAGGCACGGTGTGGAAGGTGGTGGTCACCCCATCGTCGAAGTCGCCCGAAGCGCGGAAGTTGTAGACCAGATTCAACCAATCGTTGAAGCCGCTCAGGGTTTGGCCCGCGCTGGGGTCGCAGTCGCCGAGGCCGTCAATCCAGTTCACGTCGGCGGTGATGTTAGGGTCTGTGGCGTCGCCGTCCCCATTCCAATCCAGCGGGCCATTCGCCGGATCAACATCCACCACGCCCGTCACGCCATAGACCGCCTGCCGCCCGGCCGGCCCGCCGATGCCAGTCGGTTCGTTGAGGCCGCCGTTCTCGATCAGCGTGGCTAGTTGTTGCGCGGAGTAATCGAGCGGGCGGGTGCGGTCGAACCACGGGAACTGGAGCGAATAGCTCATCCCGCTGAGATAGTTCGGTTTGCAGTTGCGCTGGTCGCCGCCGCCGTGGCTCAGGCCAAGGTTGTGCCCCAGTTCGTGCATAAAGGTGCCAGCCTCCGCCGCGCGTTGACCGCCGGCCCCCGCGATGGCATTCGGGCCCCAACTGCCGAGCGTGACCCTGAGATCGTTGCCGGGCTGTTCGCTGACACCGGAGGATCCGATTTCATGCCGATGGTCGTGGCCGAAAATGGCGTAGTGAAAGGCGAGCCGCCGCGCGCCGAGAATGTTGGCGCAGTTGGCGTTGCCGCGTTCGAGCGCCGTCCCAAATCGCCCATCACACGCATCCGCTGCCGCGCCGAGTTTGAGATCATTGAAATCGTTGTTGGCCCCGGCCCGCGAGTCGAACCAAATGGCGGCGATCTCCGGCAGCGACTCGTCGGTCATGGTGTGCAATGTGATGCCGTTGTTCCCGTCCGGGTTGGTCACCGGCGCGGCGGCAAACGCCGCGCGCACATCCTGCAACCCGCCGGCATCCGGCGCATGCGAGTGACCGGCCGCGACCATCCAATCAATTTCTATAAAGATGTCTTTATGATTGGGGTTGGCGTTGAACGGCGCTTGATGAAGCGCCCAATCCACTGTGCCATCCTGGTTGTAATCAATGCCATTGGTCTCCCACTCGTCGCACAGCGCGTCGCCGTCGCGGTCGCCGCCGCGCACGAACACATCCCACGCGCCGTTGGTGTCGCCGGCCGCGAGGGTGGTCGCGACGGATTGATAAGCCAGCCCGCATCCGCTGGCGCTGAAGACTGCCCCGGTGCTGGCGTTGTCCGCCTGTGTGCCGGTGATCGAAACGTTGGCGCGTAACGTCGTGTTCACGATCAAGTCACGCACGAAGATGTCGCCGAGGCCATTGGTGTCGCCGGGCACGAGGTCGTTGCTGATGGAGTCGAACGACACCTGCCGCGCATCCGGGCTGAGGGCGGGATTGCTGCCGCCGAAGAACGATTGCGCGCCGGAGGCGGCCATGCTCATACGGATCGTCATCCCGGTTGAACGGTCATGCAAAAAGATGTCGTCGAAGGCGTTATCATCGCTCGCTACCAGATTACTTGCTCCCGATTGAAAGGCGACGTAGCGGCCATCTGCGCTGAGGGCGGCGTTGAAGCTGCCGTTGTTGCCCTCCGCCCCGGCGCTCGACACGCTCACGCGTGTGGTCGCGATGTTGCCCGGCTCGTCGAAGATGCCGTTGCCATCGGTGTCGCGGTCGTGCACAAACACATCAGTGATGTTGTTGCCGTCGCCCGGCACGAGATTGTCCGCCTCCGAGTGAAAGGAGACGAAGCGGCCATTGGCGCTAATAGTGGGCCGGTCGCTGCCGAAGCCGGGACTACTGGCCTGCGCGCCGTTGCTCGCCACGCTCACGCGTACCGTCGCGACCGCCCCCGGCTCGTCGAAGATTCCGTTGCGGTCGGTGTCGCGATCGCGCACAAAAATATCCGGGCATGTGCCCGCTCCGGTTTGTGAGCCGCAGGTGTTCGTATCACCGGTCACGAGATTACTGGCAGCGGAGGTGAACGTGACGAAGCGTCCATCGAAATTGAGGGCGGAATAACCCGCGGGTGCGCCGCTGGGATTCAGGTTGGGGCCGTTGGCCTCTGCGCCCGCGCTGGACACGCTGACCCGCACTGTGGTCCCGCTCTGCCGATCGTGCACGAAGATGTCGGGGCACGTGCCGGGTGTGAGGAAGCCTGGGCACGTGTTGGTGTCGCCGGCCACCAAATTGGTCGCGCGCGAGTCGAAGACGACGAAACGCCCGTTCCCGCTGATGGATGAATAGAGGCTATTCCCATCACTCTGCGTGCCGTTGCTCGCCAAGCTCACCCGCGCGGTAGTATTGTTCGAGAGATTGCGGACGAAGATATCGCCGGTGAGGTTGGTATCGTTCGCGACGAACTCGTTCCCCAGCGAGTCGAAGGCGACGAGCAAGCCATCGGCGCTGAGGGCCGGGCGGAAGGCGTCGCTGCTGCTTTGGGCGCCAGCGCTGGAGAGGCTGGCGCGCACGACCGCCGGGTCGGGCGAGGCTTGAGAGGGACGGGGAGTGGTTCCCAACCCGTAAGCGAGGAAAAGCAGGATCAGGGCTGTCGAACGGGAACGCCGGAACATGATGACCTCCCTGAGGCAACTGCCTCAAACGACGTGTTCGGGCGCGGCGAGTGCTTAGATTGTAGTGAAATTTTGTGACGAAGAATAGTGACGGCTACGTTTGGGGTGCATTTCAGCTTGGGGGCGAGTTTGCTCCAAGCCCGCATAAGGGCGGGAAGCAGGCGACTAAAATCTGAATTGCACCCGATCGTTCAGCAGCCTGGAGTACCCGGCGTAATACGCGGGTCGCCGGTCGGCCACGGGCACGTGACCGTCGGCACCGGAGTCGGCGGTACGGGGGTGTTACTTGGGACTTCACTCGGGGTCATTGAGGGCGGCAGCGGCGTATCGGACGGAAGGCGTGTTGCCGTCCAGGTTACAGTACCCGTGAGTGTCGGTGTAGCCGGGACGGGCGGCGCGGTAGTGGATGGCGCAGCGGTAACCGCTCGCGTAGGCGTGGCCGGTGGAACTGGCGTCGTCGTCCGAGTGACGCTGGGCGTGACCGATGGAGGGGGATTGGTCGTAGACGGTGCGCTGGTCGCTGTGCGCGTGAGCGTGCCAGTCGGCGCTGTCGTTAGGGAAGGCGCACTGGTGGCCGTTCGGGTTTGAGTGGCAGCCGGGGTTGGAGCAGCAGTCCGGGTGACCGTGGGCGGCGCGAGCGTCGCCGTGGTGCCCGATTGCGGCGTGGCAGTTGAAATGGGCGCTGGCGTTGGTTGAGCCGACGCAGTGGGTGACACGGATGGCGTGATCGTGACTGCCCTCAAACGTGTTGCGGTTGCAGACGCGGTGGCTGTTGCCGTGGCGGAGGGCGTTCGCGTTGCGTTTGCCGACCGGGTGGCGGAAGCGCCTGACACTTGGCTTGGGGTGAGGGTGGGGATGGGGGTGTGTGTCAGGGTGTGAGTGGCTGTCGGTCTTTTCGTGTGCGTTGATGGGTCTGGCCTGGGGCCCTCACAGCGGGCAATCAAAAGCGCTATGCCGGCCAGTACGGCCAAAGCACCGCCGACCATCGCCACCCGACGCCGATTGAGTTGTGCCCCGTATTCGCCCATGGTGTTGCCGCCATTGTAGGGCGGTGGTGTCGTACTGCCAATCGGACTTTTGCCTCATCCGACACGGACGGGCTGACTCAGGTCAAGCCCAACTCAAGCTCACGGCAGGTTGACCGGTGGCGAAGTGCACAAATTACCGCCGAAGCCATCATCCCAGGTTGCAGAGACAATGTAACTCCCCGGATAGACTGCCCGATCAAAATTGATGCTGAGCGGTCGGAACGTATCGGTAACGATGGAGCGGTTGCTTCCAGTCCAATCAGTTTCGCCCAGGATGAGCGTTGAACTGACTGGCCCACCCGCCCAGATGACATTGGCAACACTGCCGAGGCTGATACTCGTGATCAATTGAGCGCCCGACCAACTGACGGATAGCCCCGTGAGCCGGCGGTTGAGCATCGCTATGGCCGGGTTTGTAAAAAGAATTTGAAGTGCATTCGGATCCACGCTTACATCGGGAGCACCGGTGACACAGTTTGGGCTGGGTGTGAGAGAAGGTGTGATGGTCGCTGTTCCAGTGACCGTCGATGTTGCTGTTGGCGTGCCAGCGATGCTCAGCAAGTTGAGCTGCGAGATGATGTACGTCGTGTCGTAATCCGTTTGCGTATCGAAGTTGGGATCGCCCGGTCTCTTCCACGCCACCACCGCATGATCGGCGGCGACAGCTTCTTTGTAGACGACTTTGAGATAGTAGTACATGCCGGCCGTCAGGCTGATCGGGTCCGAGCGCCTAGGCGCGGCGTTGGAAAAATCAAGATAGTTTCGGTAGCTGGGTTCGGAAGCAATGATCGTCATCATGGCATCGGTGATGCCGTTGACGTTGGGGTTGGTGATGGTAAACGGTGTCGTGTACAGCAGTAGTTCGCTGTTGTCGTCGGAATTGACCCAGAAGCGATAGTTGCCCGTGGTCGGAACGCACAGAATAGCCCGAAGCACGCCGCCATAGTTGTCACCAATGTCTTGGCCGGTGTTGAAGTTGGTGCGAGTGCCGCGGCTGGTCGGCTCGTCTGGGTAGCGCGCGTCCGCGCGCAAATCCGCTACAGAACTCCCACCAATGCCATCCCACTGTTCATAGGTCGCGCCATTGCCTGCGCAGGGGAAGGGCGTGACCGTGGATGTGGGCGAGGATGTGTCGGTGGAAGATGGGCTTGGCGTGACTGTCGTCGTCGGCGTGCTTGTGGCACTCGCCGTCGCGCTGTAGGTCGCACTTGGCGTGGAGGTGGCGGTTTGAGTTGGACTTGGCAACGCCGTGGCGATAAGCGTCGGGCTTGCAGTAGCCGTGCGCGTTGGGGTGGCGTGATGGGTGCTGTTCGCAATGAACGGGAGATAGATGCTGAACAAGTCCTCAGCGCTGGCAAATTGGATGAGCGCGACCCATAGGAGCAGAGTGGCGGCTAGCCCAAAGCGGAACGTGACCCTTGTGTTCATGCGCTTGACCCCTATGCCTGGAGACAAAACTTATCACGATTAGCTTACGCTACAAATTTAGTCGTATTTAACGCAAGGCCCAACGCCCATTAGTACCCCTGCTCAACCAAGTCGCGCAATCAACTGTGGCAGCAACTCCTTCGGTTCGCCCACCACGCACTCATCAGCGACGGCAAAGATGGGGGCTTCGGGGTTGGGGTGAATGGCGATGACGCGCCGCGCGCGGGCGATGGCGGCATTGTGTACCGTATCGCCGCGAATGCCGACAGCGATGTAAAGATCGGAGGCAATCTCGACCCCGGTGACGCCGACTTCATGCACTTCATCCACCCAGCCCGAGTCACGCGCCGAGCGGTCACCGGCCAGTTCCGCGCCGAGCTTCTCGGCCAGCTCCTTCGCCACCGCAAAGCCCTCGGCATCGCGCACGCCGCGCCCGACTGACACGATGATCTTCGCTTTTGTGAGCGGCCGCCATTGTTGCGGTGTGAAATCTACTGGGCCGAGGTCGCGGAACTGCGGCGGCGGTGCGACAAAATCGTTCGGCACGATCTCGCCGCTGCGCGTTGTATCTGCATACGGCTCAGGCAGAAAGCGCGGGTCAAGCGTCGCGTACTTCACTGCCGAGGACACGGCCACATCCACAAAATACTCGCCGTCGTAAACGGGATGCGAGCCGAGCAA
>JBQTJD010000030.1:0-3617 GCA_052387475.1 Anaerolineales bacterium
TGAAGCCCCAATTGGAAAGGACTGAGTAACGCACGTGCTAACTTTCAGTATCCTCTATCGAGGGTTGGAAGAGTCATTGACTGATTACGCCCAGATGTTCGGGTTGAGTGCCTGATGAACTGGCTGAGCCAGTGAAAGCGTAATCAGTCCCTGACTGATTACGGTGTCGGTCACGGCCTCACGGCTGCCTAGAATGGAGTTGGCCACTTCCATTTTTCTAGCGCACCCGGAGAGACACCATGACCGACGCCTCCATTCTAACGCAACCACCGCTCTTGCCGGATTGGCTGCTACCTTCCAAAAGGCCTGAAAACTGGCGCAATCTGCATACGTTCTGGCGCAGCCCGGAGCGACTGCCGATCTTTGTCACCGCCTCGCCCACGGTCATGCGGTGTCTGGAGTTGCTTGGGCCACTGCATTGGGGCGACTTCCCCGAACGCAATCTGCACCGCAACTGGGGTCAGACCACCATTCCGTACCGTGCCTTGGCCGCCGCTGAATTGATCAAGCTCAACGAAGGCCTGACCTCCATCGGGCATCTCAAAACCTTCTTGGGCGAGCATCCCGGTTTCATATGGCTGCTCGGCTTGCCACTGCAACCCGCGCCCAATCAGCCGCTGGGTTTTAATGCCCTGGCCAGTTTGCCGACGCAGCGCCATCTGACCCAGATGTTGCGCCGGATGCCGAACGCCGCGCTGCAATTCCTGCTGGCCGATAGCGTGCAGCTCATCCTCGACGAACTCAGCACCGGTGGCGCGCCGCCGGTGGACTGCGTGTCGCTCGACACCAAACACATTCTCGCCTGGGTCAAGGAGAACAATCCCAAGGCCTACGTCCGCGAACGCTTCAACAAAGCCAAGCAGCCTGCCGGTGATCGCGATTGCAAATTGGGGTGCAAGCGCCGCCACAATCAAGTCACGCCGACGCGCAATCCGGCTGCGGCCAAGACGGTCACGGTCGGTGAATACTACTGGGGCTATGGCTCAGGCATTGTCGTCACCAAAGTCCCCGACTGGGGTGAGTTCGTCTTGGCGGAACTCACGCAACCTTTCGATCAAGGCGACACGACTTACTTCTTTCCGCTCATGGCCCAAGTCGAGCAGCGCCTCGGCACCTTCGATGCGGCCTTCGATGCCTGGTACGTTTACGCCTATTTTCACCGTGAAAATGATCCCGCCAGTGGCTTCGCAGCCGTGCCCTTTTCCGAGAAGGGTGGCTACACTATCACCGGACGGCGCTTCTCTCCCGAAGGCCTCCCCATTTGTGCCGCCGACTTCGCGATGCCGTTGCAGTTCACGTATACCGATCGGACAACTTGCCTGGTCGAGCATGAACGTGGCAAGTATGTCTGTCCCTTGGTGTTTCCTGAGCGCGGGCGCGCTGGTTGTCCCATCCGCCACCCCAATTGGAAGAAGGGTGGCTGCACGGCCATGATGCCCACCAGCATCGGAGCACGGCTGCGTTATACCCTGGATCGCAAGAGCGAAACCTACAAGCAAGCCTACCGTCAACGCACCGCCGTCGAGCGCATCAACAGCCAGGCCGTCGCCCTCGGCATCGAACGACCGCATCTGCGCAATGGCCGAGCCATCGCCAATCAAAACACGCTGATCTACACCTTGATCAACTTGCGTTTCCTGCAGCGCTTGCGCCAGCGTCAGCACCAAGCCGATTAGGTTGCTAAAGAACGAGCCGCGCTGTCTGAGCGTAATCAGTCATTTCACTGATTACGCTTTTTTGTTCCATACCCTCACCTGCCCGCGTAATCAGTCCTGACTGTTCCAACCCTCCTCTATCGGATCGTTGGCTTTGAAGCCACTCGCTCAAGCCTGTTCCCCCCTGCATGAAGTGTCTTTCAGTATCCTCTATCGGATCGTTGGCTTTGAAGCCCCGCCCGGCGCTTGTGATAGGCGTGTTTGTGGTGCCTTTCAGTATCCTCTATCGGATCGTTGGCTTTGAAGCCATTAGCGGCGGCGGCGGTGGCGCGCCCGATGACCTCTTTCAGTATCTGTCGAGTGACACGACATCGTGAACAGTTTTAGTTCGGAAAAGTGCCAAGACATCGTGAACATCAGGTTGAACGCGACCTATGATTGCATTCTCCTAGCACGGAGGATGCATGAGCGAGAAAACGGAACGGAAGTTGCGTCGCCGGGCGATCCGATTGTTGGCACAAGGACATCGACCGAGCGAGGTTGTGAAAGGCCTTGGGCGCAGTCGCGGCTGGTTGTTGAAATGGCAACAGCGTTACGGCCAATCTGGCGTGAAAGGGTTGCACTCTCAAAGCCGTTGTCCGCACCACTGTCCCCAAGCGTGGCCTCTGAGTATGAGAAAGATCATTGTGCAGACCCGCCGCCGGTTGGTGCGCGCTCAAGCCGGACTGGTCGGGGCCTACGCCATTCGCCGCGAGTTGAGAAAGCTGATGCCGCGCCGAAGCCTGCCGTCCGAACGGACCATTGGTCGGGTGTTGAGCCAGGCGAAGTTGATTCCGCAGCCCGTCGCGGACAGCCTGGCATACTTTCCCGCACCGAGCGAGGAACTGTGGGGCAGTTTGGATGCGCTGGACTGGACTTGTCGTTATCTGGAAGGCGGGGCCAAGATTTATGCCTTCCACACGCTGAACTTGCGCACGCGGGCCATGACCCAAACCTTGGCCGACAACAAGTCGCTGGCGACCGTGTACCAGCATGTGCTCGACAGTTGGAAAACCCTGGGAATCCCACGCTTTTTGCAAACCGACAACGATGCGATTTTCTGCGGCGGCTACAAAGCGCCGCGCGTCTTTGGAACCTTCACGCGTCTGTGTTTGTTTGTCGGAGTCGAATTGATCTTTCTGCCCTACGCCGAACCCAAATGCAATTCGGCGGTGGAACGCCTCAACGGGCTGTGGGGTGGACCCGCCTTTTGGCAGCGCCATCACTTTCGTTGTCCCGGCGATGTGCGCCGCCTCAGTCCGGCCTTCCTCCGCTGGTATCGGGACGACTACACGCCGCCGAGGCTGGCGGGCTTGACCCCCGGCCAAGCCCAACGCCGCGAAGACCGGCCCCGCCTGACACCGCTCTTGCTTCACGGCCTCTGCGATCCCTTGCCCATTACGGCCGGGCGGGTGCATTTCCTCCGGCGCGTTCAACCCGAAGGCGCGATCCGCATTCTCAACGAATACTGGCACGTGGGCAAACGACTGGCCGGTCACTATGTGTGGGCGACCCTGACCACCCATCGTCACACGCTGGATCTTTGGCATCGCCGAAATCTACACTCCGACTGGACCTTGATGAAACATTCGTCGTATGAAATCGCTGAGCCTGTTCGCCGACTTCAACCCAATTTCGCCAATCTGTTCACGATGTCGTGACACTTCACCGACCTATTTCGTGGCCGTCAAAGTGTTCACGATGTCGTGACACCTGACAAGTATCCTCTATCGGATCGTTGGCTTTGAAGCGTGGCATGGTCGGAGTCCTCGGGGTGGGGGTCATTCTTTCAGTATCCTCTATCGGATCGTTGGCTTTGAAGCCGACCTCGGTGTACTGAGCGCCTTCGGCCACGGTCTTTCAGTATCCTCTATCGGATCGTTGGCTTTGAAGCGATGCAAGCCAATGCCAGCACTGATTGAA
>JBQTJD010000031.1:0-7606 GCA_052387475.1 Anaerolineales bacterium
CAAGGCGACAAGATCAACGCCTTGCTCGTCGGCTGTGGCTTCAATCTCGCCAAGCTGCTACGCTTCTTCGCCCAGGCCCAACCCGCTTGGCGCTGCGCCTAACATGCCGTTTTTCAGGGACGACTAACTATGATGTGGCACCTAAAACCCTTCCCCCGATGCTCGTCGCCGCCCGGCGCATTCACATCCCCACGAACGATATGGTTCCGAGCCTGCTCGGCCCGGCGTTCACGGAGGCGTACAACCATGTGTGTGCGCAGGGCGGCAAAGACACCGGGCCGTGCCTGGCGGTATGGCATACACCCGCCGACTCGTTCACCGATGAGGACGCCGAAGCCGTGGTGCCGATTGACCGCCGCCTGCCCGAGACCGAGCGTGTGCGCGTGTACGAACTGCCGGGCGGGTTGGTCGCGTCCGCCGTCCATCACGGCAACTTCGACGATTTCACGCAGGCGCACACCGCGCTGCTGCGCTGGATCGAGGCCAACGGCTACCAAGTGGCCGGGCCGTTCCGCGAAATCTACATCCAGCACGATGCGCGCAAGCTGAGAGACACCATCACCGAAATCCAGTTCCCGGTCGAGAAAGCATAAAGCAACACGCCAAAATAGAACGGGCCTCCATTCGGAGGCCCATTTCGTTTCCGTAGGGCGACCCTTGTGGTCGCCCGTAAGTAAGAATCGTCGTAGACCCTCACCGCATGATGATGGGTAGATACACCTTACTGCTCCCCGTCGGCGGGATGAGGATGACGGAGGTGCGCAGCGTCGCGCTGGCGGTCTTCGTCGGGTCGGTGCGCGAGGTGAGCGCGACGGTGGCCGTATCGGTGAGGGGGCCAGTCACGGTGAGCGGTACCGTCACGGTGATGAACAGCTGCGCCGACGCATTCGGTGATAGCGGGCCGGCTGAGATGGGCGCGGCGGTGGTAAACGTGTTGCCGGCCACCGTCACCGTGAACGTGTCGGTCACCTCGCCAACGTTTGTCACGGTGAGTGTGTGCGTCACGGTCGCACCCAACACTCCAACGCCCAAGCTCGTCGTGGGCGAAACCGTGACGCCGAAGAGCGGCGCACGCACCGTCGTCGTCAGCAGCACGCTGGCTGAGCTGATGCCGTTACCCTGAGATATGATGGCGACGCGCACCGTGTCCGTCGCGCCGACCGAAGCCGTGAGCGGGATGGTGACCGTGAGCGGCACTACGGCAGTGGCGTTCGGGTTGAGCGGCCCGACCGTTGCGGGCGTGGTGGTTGTGAACGCGTTGCCGCTGAGTGCGATGTTGTATGTGTCCGAGAGCGTGCCGGTGTTCGTCACGTTCACTGTGTACGTCACCGTGCTTCCCGCAATGCCGGACTTCGCCGCGTTCGGACTCGCAGCGACGAGATCGTAGCCCAGCACCGTGAGCGAGAGCGGCAGCGACCGAGTCGGGCTGATGGGATCATTGCTCGTGATTGTCGCGGTCGCCGTGTACACACCCGGCAGCTGACCCGCACTGTTGAACGTGGCGGAGAGCACGGCGCTGTTCGCCGGTGGGACGGTGGCGCTGATGGGTGTAACGGTCAGCCAGACCGGCAAATTGCTCACGGTGGCGGTGAGCGGCGCATTGCCGGTGTTGCTGATCGTCAGCGTCGTGGTGACGAGCGTATTCGTGTTCTGCGCGCTGCTCAACGACAGCGGCACGATCTCGATGCACGGCGCGTTCTGCGTGAGGGTGAAGTTCGTCGTGGTGGTGAGTTGCTGCGTCACCGTGACGACGATCGGCGCGCTGGTGAGGTAGCCCGGCGCGCTGACGGTGAGCGTGTACGGCATGCCCGGTGACGGCCCGCCAAAGACCTGCGCCGAATACAAGCCGCTGGCATTCGTCGTCAGCGTAATCGGCAGACCTCCTGCGACAATCACCGACGCGCCCGCCAGCGGGGCGCTATCCCCGTCGCAGATCGGCTGGCCGAGCACCGCGCCATTCAGCGTCCCGAAATCCACCGGCGCACCCACCGTCATCGTCACCGGCACAATCACCGGCGGCTGCGGAGCGTTGTGCAACAGTGCGAGGGTGGCCGTGTACGTGCCCGGCGTCGCGACCTCAGTCGCATCAAAACCAATTCCGATAGGGAGCGAACCGGTAAGGCCAACGGTGGTGGTGATGGACTCGGTCAGCCACGGCACGGCGCGTGCGCCGCACCACTCGTTGCCGGGCCGCACGAAGCACAGCGCCAGACCAGCAGTCACGCTCGGCGTGTTGAACGAGTATTGCAAGGCGTTCACCGCGCCGATTCCGCGTATCCCCACCGTCGCGCTCGCGCCGTTGTCGTTCACCGGGTTGTTGAAGTTCACATCGCGATACTGGAACAGCAGGTTGCCGTTCTCGTACAGGATCGCTTGCAGCGTCGCGCCATCGCTCGGGCCGGGGAAGTGCGAGCGGTTGTGCCATTGCACGACGGCGAAGCGATTGGGCACAGCGCCGAGCACGCGCCAGTACACGGCGCCGGTCTCGTCATCGAAGTCGTCCCAGAACGGGGCGATGAAGTTGTCGGGCGCGCCGCTCATGGCCGCATTGGTGATTGGCACATCGCCGGCCGTGGTGTTGACGAGGAGGCCGCCGTTGTTGCCAACGCGCAGGTTGGTCGAGCTACCGCCGAAGAGCAGAAACGTGAAGGGCAGCGTGATGTTTGCTTCGGCATCATCGGTGAGAGTGATCACCGTGCCAGTGCTGCTGATATCGACAAACGAGTACGGCACGGCGGCAAACGCATACCCGAGCGGATTGGGCCGCGTGACTGGGCCAAGCGGCGGCCCGCCCGTTCCGGTGCTATCGCTCTCGAACAGCGTGAAGTCGAGCGGGGCCGCGCCGGTGTTGCTGACGGTGAGCGTTTCTGTCAGCGTGCCGCTGAACGCCACCGTAGCGGAGAGAGCGGTTGGGCTGACCGACACGCACGGCTGTTGCAACCGCAGCGTGAAGTCCACCGTTTGTGTGCCGCCCGCCGTAACCGTCACCCTGCCCTGCTCCGCCGCGACGTGCCCGGCGGCGCTCACGGTGAGCGTGTAGGGATTGCCGGTCGTGCTGAGCCAGTAGCCGTAAGCGCCCGCGCCGTCGGTCGTCAGCGCCGTGGTGATTCCAGAACTGCTCGTAAGCAGCACCGCCGCGCCCGCGAGCGGTGCTGCGACAGCATCGCACACCCCGCCGGAGTTGACGATGCCAGCTACGCGCCCCTGCTCGGCGGTGGGCAGCACCGTCATCGTCACCGGCACCGAGCGATACGGCTGCGCGAGCGGATCGGTGTTCAACACTTGCAACGTGCCGGTGTAGGTGCCGGGCTGGGTGATGGAGTTCGCCGGGGTCGCCGCCCATGTGATCGTGATGCCCTGCGTGGCGCTGATTGGCACATTGCCGGCGAGCGGATTCTCCGTGAGCCACGGGATGTAATCGGCTGCGCTGCCGCTCACGAGCCAGTATAGACTCGCCCGTACCACGTCGCGCTCCACGGCTTCGTTCGTCGCAACCGTGCCGAGATTCTGAAAATCGGTGGCGAGGTAAATGGCGCGATACCCATTACGCGTGATGCGGGCCGCGCCAGTCGTGCCGTTGACGTAGCGGAACACGCGCGTGCTGGCTGCGCCGCCGGTGAAAACATCGGGGAACGGATCGACGCTGGCAGCCGACAGGCCGCCAAAGATATCCTCGCCCGTGAGCGCGCGGTTCGCCGCGCCAGGGTCGTCGCTCACATACGCCGCGTCAAGATAGGTGGTGTAAAACGCGAAGCTGCGATTGAAGAAGCCGAGGTCGTTATCGGCGATGAACAGCCGCCCGCCCGCGTCGAGATAATTCATCAGCGTCGTGTTGCTGGCGCTAGTCGCGGTCGTGCCGGTGTTGCCGAGATAGAGCACGGCCTCGAAGCTGTTCGTCAACGAAATCGCATTCGTGCCTTCGAAGTTCACACTGTCGGACAGAACGTACGCATGGCCCAATGCCGTGAGGGTTTGCGTGACCGCCATCGCAGCGGTAGGCGAGGCCCGCGACACGACAAGCACTGGCCGCGTCAGCACCAGCGGTGGCGGCGCAACTGTGCCCGGTGTTTCGGTGACGGTGTAGCCCAGCGTCGCCGAGCCGGTGTTCGTGAGAGTCAGTCCGGGCGTGTCGGTCAGCGTCTGTCCGAAGGTCAACGTGCGCTGCAATGCGGCTGGCGTCAGCCCCAGCGTGGCGCTGGCCAGCGTGAAGTTGCGGGTCGTAATCGTATTGGAGATCAGGGTCACGTTGCTGACCACCTCCGTCGCATACAGCGGCGCGGAGACGGTAGCGGTGTACGTGCCGGTGAGCAGCCCGGTAATTTGGAAGTATCCGGTTCCATCCGTTGCGCCCGTGGCGGAGATCGGCCCGGTGAGTGATACGACTGCGCCAGTAACCGGCGCAGTGGTGTTGAGGCTGCGGACGAAACCGGCGAAGCCCGTGGTCGCCGCCGTCAATGCGAAGTTGCGAGTCGTAGCTGCGGTCAAATTCACCGCCGCGTTCTCTGGCAGATACAGCGGCGCTTCGGCGGAGACGGTGTAGCTGAACGTGCCGCCCGTTCCCGGCAGGTTGAAGTTGTAACTCGCGCCGGTGCGCTGCGCCCGCACCGTGCCGAACGGATCGATCACTTTCACCGTCGCCGTCAGCGGCTGGCCCGTCACGGCATCGGTGATGTTTCCGGATAGTGTGAAGGTCGGTTGCGCCGTCAACGCGAAATTGCGGATCGTGGTTGTGCCGCTCACCGTCGTGGCGGAGGCCGATTGCAACGAGTAACCGTACCGCCACGCGGAGACCGTAAACGTATCCACCGGCAGCGTCATCGAATACGCGCCGGTGGCGCTGGTATTCGCCGCGAACGTCAGCGTGCCCGTAATCGGGCCGGTAACGGCCTGCACCGTCGCGGCGTTGAGCGGCGTGCCCGCCGCCGTCACGGCGCCAGCGAGGGTTGAATCACCAAACGTGCTGTTGTAAATCACCAGCGCGAAATCCTGGTCAGTGATGTCAGCGTTGCCGGGCAAGCCATCACCGGCGATGTTGCCGGCGATGACGCGTACGGTGTACGCGGCGCTCAACCCGGCGGGCAGATACACGCTCTCCACGTTGTTGCGCGTATCGAAGCTGCCGCCGGTGGCCGAGACCGTGCCGGAAAAGACATTGCCGCGATAGAGCGTGCCATTCACCGTCACTTCGAGGTTGAGGTTGTTGACAAAGGCGTTGCCGCTCAGTGGGCCGGGCGCATCCGTCCACGCCAGCGTCACACGCACCGGCCGCGCGGGATTCGCAATCGAGCCGGTGATGGTGATGGTTTGCCCGGTGGCCGTGATGGTTTGCGTTTGATCGATCAACCGGCGCGGCGTGCCATCGGTCAGCGTGCCGAGGTTGACATCGCCCCAGCCTTCATCGTTGTTCGGCAGCGTGTTGCCGGAACCGAGGCCGTTGATGGGCCGCGCGCTGTTGAGCATCAGCGCCTTAATCATCGCCGGGCTGGGCGTCTGGCCGGGAGCCAGCACGCGCCCGTAATACTCCCATGTCAGCGCCGCCGCGCCCGCCGCTGCCGGGGTCGAGTGGCTTGTACCCGATGACCATGTGTAGAGCGTTTGACCGGCAGGATAGTAATCCTCCGGCTCCGATGCGTTGCCGTTGCCATCGGCCCCGCACACACCGGTGCCGTTGAAGCCGGGGTCCTGTGAGGCTTGGCCTTGCACGTGCGTGCCCGGCGCGACGAGGTCGGGCTTCACGCGGCTGTCGTCAGTCGGGCCGCGTGAGGAGAACTCGGCCATGTCGTCGGCGTTGTCGCCCGCGCCGAGGTTGCAGCCATCGAGCACGCCCTCATCACGCACGCTCTCGGTCGCGCCCACGGTGAGCACGTTCTTGGCCGTGCCCGGCGAGCCGATAGTATTGACGCCGCTGCGCCCGCTGTTGCCCGCTGCGAAGACGTGCAGGATCTGTTGATTGCCCAGCACACCTGGCGCGGCGTCGCGCGTCAGCGCATCGTAGGCTTGTGAAGAATCATCGTACAGGCCACCGACCGGTGCGCCCCAACTGTTGGAGGTAATAGCCGCGCCGCCGTTGTAACTCGCCAGCACCACGCCCGCATCGTTGCCGCCGCAGTTCGAGACGTCATAGCTGCCGGAATTGAGGAAGATTTTGGTGCTGGCAAGGAGATTGTATGGCGAGACGCCCAGCCCGCGCCGGTAGCCATTGCCGTCCACGTGCGGTGCGCCGCTCAGGTTGTTATATGCGCCGACGATGCCGGTGTTGAGGTTGCCGTGTCCGCCCACCGCGTTGCCCAGCGCATCGGGCGTGCAGTTGCCGGCGTAAAGCACACGATCGGCGTTGGTGTTGAGGCCCAGTTCATAGAAATCGGGATGCAGGACGTTGGCGGCATCGCCCACGTCGAGGCCGTCGTCCACAATATCTACGAGCGGATAGTTGCCGGGATTAGTGGGGAAGCCTTTGGCCGCCAGCCACGCGAGGTAACCCGGCGCGCCGGGCGTCACCGTGCTGCCCGCCATCGTGATATTTCCGGCGATGATTTGGTTTTGCGCTTCGTCAAGCTTCTCCGGGGTAATGTGCGCGCCGATGTTGAACACATCCGGCCAGCGGGCGATTTCGGCCACCGCCGCTGCCGGCACGCGCAGGCTGACGTTGGTGTAGTTCAGCACGCGCCCCGGCTGTTTGAGCACCGCCCCGCCGAGCGCCAGCAGTCGCGCCACCGAGTCATCAATCGACTCAGTGTTGAAAAACTGCACCGAGAGTTCGAGCATCTCATCCGGCGCGGCGGGCGAAGCTGGCGTGGCGGCTTCGACGCGCTGCCACACGGAGGGCGCGACACGGTAGGCTGGGTGATACGGCCCCGTCCATTGCACCAACACGTTCACCTGCTGCCATTCGTCGAGCTTCGCCAGCGCCGAGCCGTCGCCCCACACTACGTACGCGTTGTAGGCCATGTATGTCACGATCTGCAAGCCGCGTTCTGTGAGGCCGGCTATCCATTCATCTTTCACCGGGCCGATGAATTGCACCATCCAAAATTGCGCGCCGTCACTGCGCGTTTGCCGCAACGCTTCGGGCACTTGTGGGCCACTGCCGGTGCGCGTGTTGAGCGCGCCGCCGCGCAACGCAATCTCGTCGAACTCGGGGGCGAGGGTGAGCGACAGCACCGCGTTCAATTGCGCAACTTCGGCCTCCGGCACAAGGTACAGCGCAAACGCGCCGTAGTCCACCAATCGACCCGCGCCCACAGCCGCGAGGCGCTGTATCGCTTCCGAGTCCGCCGCATCAACCAAAGCCTTCACTTGGTTAGAAAGAGAAACCCCCTGCGGACGATCTGTCAGCGCAGGGGGTTGATTGGCAGTGGCGGCGAGTACGCCGCTTGGTGAAAGGCCACTCAGCATCAAGCCAGCGATGCTGAGGGCGGAGGTTAAGTTGCGAAGTTGGTGCCACATAGGCTTTCCCTCTCGAACACATGCAAATACGCATAGGAGTTACGCAGTTCATGTCGCCCTGAGCGCACCGGCGCGATCGATGCCTTGCCCGACTGGTTGCGCGCGAAGGGCCTCGTCATGCTCGGAGGAGGCCCTTCGCGCGATAAAACTCGTGACATGC
>JBQTJD010000032.1:0-5157 GCA_052387475.1 Anaerolineales bacterium
CACTTTGCCGGAGTTGACCGCTGCGGAATTTTCCGCGCTGGCCGAGGTCTTGCGCAACGTTTTGATTCGCTACGACAATCTCTTTGAGACATCGTTCCCGTACTCAATGGGGTTTCATCAAGCCCCGTTCGATGGACAGCCACATCCGGAGTGGGTGCTGCACCTGCACGCCTACCCGCCGCTGCTGCGCTCGGCAACGGTCAAGAAGTTCATGGTCGGCTATGAGATGCTGGCCATGCCGCAACGCGACATCACGCCCGAGCACGCGGCAGAGCGGTTGAGGGGATTGAGTAACGTGCACTACAAAAAAGTGAAACGTGAAAGCGGCAGAGTACTGCCGACGTGATGCGTGAGTCGATGTCGATTGAGAATTCAAATTTGCCTGAGTCTCTGCGTGGCAACAATCACGTTTCACGTTTTACGTCTCACGGAACCGTCACCCGATACACCAGCCGCTTCTCGCCAACCGGGAAATCGAATTGCCCGTCGTTGATGGCCTCCGTGTACGTGATGCGCGTTTCGATTTCCACCTCGCCTGACCCCGGCCAATCGTAGATGACGGCGGTGAAGTCGCGGCATTGCCATTCAGCCGTTTGATAATCCACGACGTTGAACTGACTAACGTCTACCGGCGTGCCGTTCACGCTGAATTCGATTTCCATCTTCTCCAAATTGTCTAACAGAATCTCGCGCGTGGTCGCGCACCAACCGTAGCTCCATAACAATGGCTGGGTGTCGGTCAATTCAATCGTGTATTCCAGTGTTTCTCCCACCGCGTTGAGTTCCTCAGAAGTGTAGTCTTCCTGCGCAAGTTGTTGCAATGCCAGAGCCGACTCGGAAATGGCGATGCGAGCCTCGCGCGGTGTACCGATGGTCGGGCCGCCTTCGAGGATGAGCGGCTCGGCGGCCGCGGCTGATTGCTCGCTTGGGGCGCGGGTGGCCACCGGAATGGGCGTGGCAGTCGGGCGCCCGAAGTTGGTGACCGTCGCGCAGGCCAGTGTGGCGAGACTCGTCGTCAGTGCGGCTGCCATCGGGAACCAATGAAATCGCTTCATATTTCCTCCGCATCATTTCAGTCTCTGCCCATCACCCTGAGCGCGGATGCGCGGCGATGGAATGGCCGAATTCTCCTCGCTCGAAGGGCCTCGGTGTGACCTGCCGGGACCCTTCGCGGGCGTTCGCCACTGCGAACGCTGCTCAGGGTGATAGTTTCAGTCTTGCTCGAGGGCAAGCGAATACTCCGCCGGTTGGGTGTTGAAGCGCGTGACACCTGAAATCACCAACGTCACCGTTTCATTCGCGGTTGGGTTGAGGCTGAAACGCGCGCGGTTGTCGGCGTCGAGTGGAACTCGCTCAACCGTCGTGCTCACCCCTTGCCGGATGAGCTGCACGATGAATTGCTGAGTCAGCGTGTTGTCGATCCGCACGAAACCCTCCGCCTGCCAGCCGCCGTCATCGGTCTCAAAGTCTTCGTTGTAGCTCAGCTCGGGGATGGCGACATCATCCACCGCAAAGCCCGGCTCGACGAGCGCAGCGTCGGTGATGGATTGAAATCGCACCAGCACGCGCTGGCCGGCAAACTCGGATAAGTCAACCGACTCCTCCGACCAGCCATTGGATTTGTCGGTGTAGCCCCAGCCATAATTTGCGCCGGTCGGGTCATCGTCGGTGGTGGAGGTGGCGCGTAGCGTCTGCCACGTCTGTCCCTCATCCGCCGAGATTTGCACGTAGGCGTAATCATAGCCGTCTTCGATATCCCACCAGGCGGCGTAGTTGAGGGTGGCGGTGCTCAGACTGCCGAAGTCAAACGCCCGGGTGAGCGATGTCACGCTCTCATCGGCCCGGTGGCCCCAGAACATGTAGCGCCCACTATACGGCGTCGTGTCGAGTACCAATACCTCCGCTGCGCCTTCGAACGTGAGCGCATAATCCCCGGCGCAATCAATCACATAATAGTGCGCGGCGAACTGCGGCACGCTGGCTGTGATCGGGTCGGTCGGGCAATCGGTGATCTCATCCGTCGGCGCCACGGTCTGCAAGTCTCCCAGGCGAGCGTAGGCGTAGCGGCCCTCCACTGCGTTGGGGTCGTTGAGATAGTTCGTCACCACCCAATCCGCAAACACCTCGTACGCTGTCAGCGGCGGGTCGCCGCCCGCGACGCGCGCAAGCACCGCATCCACCCCATCCAACCCGTTGCGCGGCTCGGCGATCAATTCCTGCGTGGCGGCCTCGCCAAACTGATCCAAAAAGTAGGCCAGGAACAGGAAGCCCGCGCCGTAATGCTCAGGCTCAGCGCTGGGCCATGTGTTGAGTTGCGTTTCTGGATTTTCGATGAAGGCTTCATCATAACCCGGCGTCGGGTCACCGTTGAGCAGTTGGGCCAGCACCGAAGCGCCCTCGCTAATCCAGACCTCCTCGTTCACATCACGGCCCCAATGGATCATATGTTGGAATTCATGCGCCAGCGTGTAGCGCAGGTCGCGGTCATCCGGCTGCGTGAGGTCGGCGTTAATGTAGAACATTTCTTTTTCATTCGAGCGCGCGTTCGTCCAGCGCGGGTAAGCGTCCTCAGAGTTGAAGTAGCCCAGGATGCCGAAACCCAACCCACGCACATAGAGGATGTAGAGACGAGGGTCGCCATCTATGCCGGGGTTCGGTTCACTCCCAAAGAACTCGCGATTGGTGACGTAGGCGTTTTGCTGAAAGTCGTCAATCAAATCCTGAGCCTCACCTGCCTCCACACCCACACCGTTCTCGGCGAAGAAGTACACGTTCTCGGTTTTGGCGATCAGCCGTGCGCGCACGGTGAACGCCTCCTGCGTGTCCTCGTTGCTCACATTAAAGTCAAGCTCTGTGCCGAGGGCATGATCGGCGTTGCCGTAATCGGCGGGTGTGGGGAAAGCGGTGACGCCATCGAGTTGTCGCGCCAGGTCGCCCAAATCGCGGGGCTGGATGTTGGCGGATTGCAAATCGGCGAGGGTGTCGTCATCACTGGCGACGGGCGTCGGCGTCTGAATGCCGGGTGGCAGCGGCGTACGGGTCGGCGCGGGCGTTCGTGTGGCAGGTGGGACGAGTGTGATGAAATCGGTGGGGAGGGGAAGAAGGTCAACGTTGCGGGTGGCTTGAAAGAAAAACAAACCGCCCACCCCGGCGAAGGCCAACGCGCAACAACAGCCAATCAACACTAACGCCGCGCATATTCCAATACCAATTTGCGTATTGCGACTCATGAAAACTCCAAGAGGAAGTTACACAGTTAATGTCGCCCTGAGCGGCGTTGGCTAAAGCGAAAGCCGCTGAGGGTGAAAATGTACAAGTTGTGTGCTTGTGCAACCCGAGTACAAACCAAAGATACCCGATCGGGATGCCTCGACGTTACACCAGCCAGATTTTCCGTTGTGGTTTGCTCAACCACTCAACGCCCGTCTCGGTCACTAACACATCTTCTTCCAAGCCCACATAGCCGCGCCCGGTGAGGTACGTCCCCAGTTCGAGCGTGTACACGTTGCCAACTTCCACGATTCCGAGCGGCGCGTTGCCGTAGCGATCCCACTTCGGCCCGAGCAGCACCGCCCCATCGTGCGCGACGCGCCCGAGTTGATGGCCGAGCGCGTGTTGATATTCAGGGAAGCCGGCGGAGATCAGGGCCGAACGCGCGGCGGCGTCCACTTCCCAGCCGGGCACGCCGGGGCGCAACTTCGCCGCGCCGGCGTCAATCGCCGCCCAGCACGCGTCCCACGCGCGGCGCACATCATCCGGCGCGCGGCGCTCGCCTTTGTCGAGGCAATACCACATCCGTTGCAGGTCGGAGCAAAAGCCGTCGCGCTTCACGCCAAAATCAATATGCAGCAGTTGCCCGCGCGTCGTTTTGAAATCGCCCGGCATTGTATGGCCCACCGGCGAGTCCGGCCCGGCGTTGATCGTGGGGCAATAAGGCTCGTCCCACGCCGTGCCCAGCTTCAAACGCTGGAGTTCAGCGTGCAGTATCGCAGCGACCTGCTTCTCCGTCATCCCGACCTTGAGCGAGTTGCTGACCTTGGCAAACAGCTTTTCGGTGATGCGCACCGCGAGTTTGATCCGCTCGAGTTCGGTGACCGATTTGCGCCCGCGCAGCCTGGCG
The DNA here is from genome assembly GCA_052387475.1 of Anaerolineales bacterium. Classification (GTDB taxonomy): domain Bacteria; phylum Chloroflexota; class Anaerolineae; order Anaerolineales; family UBA6663; genus JANWXR01. The sequence goes on from JBQTJD010000032.1 coordinate 4,121, forward strand.
ATGAAGTGCTCCGCAGTGACGAAGCAGTTAGCGTATTCCGTGCCGGTGAACGTTTCCTTGAGGTACCGGAACATCCCGTGCGTCAGCCCGTCGGCGGCTGGGTCGCTCTCGGAATAGTTGACCGCGATAGTCTGCGGATTGAGTCGCGCGATGGTTTCGCGCAGCGCCGGGCGGATGCTCTGGTCGTAGCCGATGACCTGTGTGTACACATCCGCTTGCTCGAGGTTGGGCGCATCGAAGCGGCCCACGATGGCGATTCGTTCTCCGCTTCGACTCACAATGAAAGCCGAGTGCCACACCATATCCAGCCCAGCCACCAGTGCAAGGCACGGATCGGTGGTGAGCGACGTTTCGCGCACGAACGTCAGCCACACGTCGAGGCCTTGCTCATTCAGCAGCCCAACGGCCTGGTCAAGTTTCTCGCGGACGATGGTGAACATAGGGATTGGGGATTAGGGGTGAGGAGTCGGAGGTAACCCCTCACCCCTAATCCCTATTTCTTCCAATTCGCCGCCATGACCTCGCCCAGCGCATATTCGTACAGCTTCTCCAGCCGGTCGGCGAGTTCGGCGCGACCGCCGTCGCGCATTTGCTGTGTCAGGTAATTCATCGTCTGCAACAGTTCGGGTGTGATCTCGGCGGCGCGGCGTTTGAGTTCCGCTTCGGCCTCGGCGTCGGTTTTGAAGTCGAGCAGTTGATTGACAAACTGAATCTCGGGCGGGGCGGAGTCAGCGATCATGCGGTTGATGCCATCGCCGATGAGCGAGAGCTTGGTGACGAGATCGGCCCGGCCCGCTTTCTGCGCCGCGCGGATGTTTTCTTCCAGCACCGCCATCAAGGTCTCATCGATGTACGGCGCGGCCTCGACCAGCGCCTTCTGCAAATCGGGCGCGTCCATGATCTTCTTCAACCGGTTGGCGGCCTCACCGACGCGGGCCTTGGCGGCCTCGTCAATTTCCTGCGTCAGTTGCAGCACCAAATCACGCCGCTTCGTCAGCCGTTCCTTCTCCTCGCCCTGCGCGCGGTCGATGCGCCGC
>JBQTJD010000033.1:0-1555 GCA_052387475.1 Anaerolineales bacterium
TGAGCCGGTGGCCGAAGTTCACGCCGGACGACGAAGGACGGAGGACGAAGGACGAAAGTTGAGTTGGTGACTCAATCTCAATGAGGGTGAGTGTTGTCTCCGCCACGCGTGCGCCATCGGACGTGTATGCACCGGCCAGCAGCGTGTATGTTCCCGGCGCTGCGTCGGGCAGCACTTCGAGGGTGTAGCGATCAAACAACACTTCGCCCTCGCGATAGCGCGCGGCTGGATAGCTCACATCCATCTGCCCATACAACTGCCCATCCGGGCCGATGAGGTGGACGAAGAAGTTGATGTCATGCGGCGGGCCGTTGACGCGCCACGCGGCAAGCAACTCAACGGATTTGGCAACGGATTGAGTGGATGACAGCAGACGGAAGCCAAGAAAATTGGCAGCTTCGAAAGATTGTGCGCCGTTGAGATCGGTGGGCGCGATGGTGATTGGCTCGGCGCTCACAAGCCACGCGGGATTGTGAGCCGTGGGCAGTGGAACAAAACGCAGACCGCTGGCCGCGAATTCTTGGTTGAAAAAGCTGGTGACGACGACTGGCCGTGCGGGCGCGACATGCGTCGGTGCGCTTTCGATTTCGGTCAGCCAGTCGCGCGCGTACGAGTCGGTGCGCGGTACGGCGTAGCGGATTTCGACATCGGGTCGCGCGCCCTCGACCTGTTGCAGATACCACAGCGGCGTGGCCCAATGCCATGGGGCGAGCACGACCGCGTCGCGCGGCGTTTGTTTGAGCAGTGATTGCGTGTATTCGCGTGTGCCATCGTCCTCGGCCAGCGCGCGATACGCGGGAAACGTCGCCGCAAACTGAAAGCCGAGCGCGGCGACGATCACGGCTGCGCCAGCAACGCGCGCCCAAGTGCGTACGCGAAGCAACGCCGCGCACGCCACGCCGAACGTCAGCGCCATCAGCACGTAGCTCGGCAACAAATACTCAGTGGTCTGCGGCGCGCGGTAGGTGATTGAGACAAACGTATGCGCGCTGAAAGCCGTGAGTAGCGCAGTGAATGTTGCACGGTCAACGGTAAACAGTCGCAGTGCGCCGAGCGCGCTCAACACAATCAACACCCAATTCCACTGAAACGGCAACAGCACGCCAAGCACGCGCAGCCGGTCGGGCAGGGCCTCGGCTGAGGCGAAGAAGAACAGATCACCGCGAAAGCCGCGCGCCAAAATATGTTCGAGGAATCCATCCCACGTGGCAAGCGCGGACGGTCCGCCGAGAAAGAGCGCGTTGAGCGGAAGATAGAGCCAGGCGAGGAAGGGGATCAGCCCGACAAGCAGCAGCCACGGTCTTCGCAGCACGCCGGGTGTGAACGACAGCACATACAATCCGAGCACCGTTGCGAGGAAAACCGTCGAGCCGTGATGCGACACCGCAAGGCCGAGGGCGAAGGTAATCCAAGCTCAAGACCTATCCCCCCCAACCCCCCTTCCCGCAACGGGAAGCGGGGAGCCTCTGCCTCCCCCTCTCCCACTGGGAGAGGGGGCTGGGGGTGAGGTTAGAGCTGCGAGTCTTTCAAGCGCCCACGCCACCTCAAACGCCGC
>JBQTJD010000034.1:0-5263 GCA_052387475.1 Anaerolineales bacterium
AATACAGCGCCGCTCCCCATGGAGCGGCGCTGTGTTTTCGATACGTGGCCCATCGTAGCCGTGTCTGCCTTCGCCTTGACAGCTCGCCCGTTCTGTTGATAATGCTCGCAACGTCATAGACATAGGCTGTGACGGAGGAAAGTAAACGAGCGGAAACGATCAGGGAGAGTGGGCCAGTGACTGCGAGCCTGCTCCGGATGAAACTCGACGAAGTTCCCTCCCGAGCCGTTCGGTTGAATCTGTAGGCGGGTCTTGTACCCGCCCGGTAATAGACCGAACCGCCCGCCCGGCGTTATCGCGGCAGCCGATGGAAGTCGGTGAATGAGTGGCACGCACACTGCGTGCAATCTGGGTGGTACCACGGGATAAGCAAAGCGACACTCCCGTCCCAATATTGGGACGGGAGTTTTTTGTTTGTGGAGGTTTTATGCTCGAACAACTCAACACGCTTGAACGCGAGGCGCTGGCCGCGCTGGACGCTGTACGCGACACCGCCGCGCTCGACCAGTGGCGCGTGAAACACCTCGGGCGCAGCGCCCCACTGGCCAGCGTGCTCGGCGATCTGGGCAAGCTTTCGAAGGAAGAGCGCCCGCTCATCGGCAAGCGCGCCAACGAGGTGAAGCGCGCGCTCGAAGCCGCCCACGACGCCAAAGCCGAAGCCCTGCGGCAAGCCGAACTCGAACAGGCGATGACGGCGGGCGCGGTGGATGTCACGCTGCCGGGCCGTCCGGCGAACCACGGGCGGCTGCATCCCGCCACGCAAGGGTTGCGGTTGATGTATCGCGCCTTCGCCGAAATGGGCTTTCAGATTTATCGCTCGCGCGAAGTGGAAAGCGACGAGTACAACTTCACTTATCTCAACATCCCGCCGCACCACCCGGCGCGGGATATTTGGGACACGTTCCACACCACCACACCTGGCGTCATCCTGCGTACGCACACCTCGCCCGGTCAAATCCACGCCATGCGCGAGTTTTGCCCCGACCCGATCCGCGTCATTTTGCCCGGCATGTGCTATCGCCATGAACAAGTGGACGCGCGTCACGAAAGCCAGTTCTTGCAGATCGAGGGGCTGGCGGTGGGTAAGGGCATCCGCATGACCGATCTCAAAGGCACGTTGAGCGAGTTTGCGCGGCGCTTGTTTGGCCGGGACGTCCGCACCCGTTTTTACGCCGATTACTTCCCGTTCACTGAGCCTTCCGGCGCAATGGATGTGGAGTGCTTCCTGTGTGGTGGCAAAGGCTGCAACGTGTGCAGTTACAGCGGCTGGCTGGAGATTCTGGGGTGCGGCATGGTGCATCCGACCGTGCTGGAATATGGCGGCTACGACCCGCGCGTCTATTCCGGTTTTGCCTTTGGCATGGGCCCGCAGCGCGTGGTCATGCTCATGCATGGCATCAACGACGTCCGCTACTTCGCGCAGAACGACTTGCGTTTCCTGGAGCAATTTTGAGATGGTGTAAGGGCGACCGGCCTAAGCGAAGCGGCGTCGCCCCTACGGGAGGACGATAATGAAAGTGCCATTAAGTTGGATCAAAGATTTCGTTGACCTTAGCCTTGCGCCGGAAGAAATTGCCTATCAGCTTACCTTCGCTGGGCTGGAAGTTGAAGAGATCGAATACGTCGGCCTGCCGTTACCGAACAACACCGGGCGGCAAGAAGTCAAAACACATGGCCTCGAATGGAACCGCGAGAAGATCGTGACGGCGCAGATTCTGGAAGTGATCCCGCATCCGAATGCCGACCGGCTGACGTTGTTGCGATTGGATGACGGTAGCGGCAAGGAACAGGCGGTGCTCACCGGCGCGCCCAATCTGCTCCCGTACAAAGGCGCCGGGCCGCTGCCCAAACCGATCAAGGTCGCCTACGCGCGCGAAGGTTCGGTGCTGTACGACGGCCACAAGCCGGGCCGCGAAGTGATGACGCTCAAGCGCGCCAAAATTCGTGGCGTCGAGTCGTACTCGATGGTGTGCTCGGAAAAGGAGTTGGGGATCAGCGATGAGCACGAGGGCATCATCCTGCTCGACGACGATGCGCCAGTCGGCGTGCCGCTGGCCGATTACCTCGGCGACGTAGTTTTCACCATCAAGACCAACCCGAACATGGCCCGCAACATCAACGTGTTGGGCGTCGCCCGCGAGATTGCCGCCTTGACCGGTAAGCCGTTGCGCGAACCAGACTATTCGATCGTCGCCGACGGGCCGGGCATCGCGGGCCAGATCAAAATTCAGATTACCAATCCCGACCTCAACCCGCGCTTCGTCGCCGCGCTCATCCAAGGCGTGACGATTTCGGCCAGCCCGTACCGTGTGCAGCGCCGGCTGCGCCTGAGCGGGGTGCGGCCCATTAACAACATCGTGGACGCCACGAACTACGTCATGCTCGAACTCGGCCAGCCGCTGCACGCGTTTGATTATGAGGCGCTGGTGCAGCGCGCAGGAGGCAAGATCCCGACGATCATCACGCGCAAGGCTACTACCGGTGAGGTTTTGAAAACGCTGGATGGCGTGGAGCGCAAGCTCGATGACTTCACAATCTTGGTGTGCGATGAAGCCGGCGCGGTCGGCATCGGCGGCGTGATGGGCGGCGCGGAAACCGAAGTGAGCGATAAGACCACGAGTGTGCTGCTCGAGGGCGCAGCGTGGGAGTTCATCAACATCCGCCGCACGTTGCAATCACAGAAACTGTCGTCGGAGGCGGGCTATCGCTTCTCGCGCGGCGTGCACCCAGCCATGACGGTGCGCGGCGTGTCGCGCGGCATCGAGTGCATGCGCCAGTGGGCAGGCGGTACGGTGGCGCAGGGACTGGTGGATGAATACCCCAAGCCCGCGCCCGTCGTCACTGTGGAGTTGCCGGTCAGCGAAGTGAAACGCATCCTTGGCATTGATCTTTCGCCGGCTGAAATCAAACGCATCCTTGAGTCGTTACAGTTCACCGTCTCAACCGACGCATCACGTTTCACGCTTCACGTCACCGTGCCCGACCACCGCCTCGACATCGGCGCGGGCGTCATCGGGCAGGCCGACCTTATTGAGGAGATCGCCCGCATCTACGGCTACGCGCGCATCCCCGAGACGCAGCTCGCCGATTCGCTGCCGCCGCAGCGCCGTAACCTCTCGCTCGAACTCGAAGAACTGGCGCGCGATGTGTTGGTCAACGCCGGCTTGCAGGAGGTGATGACGTACTCGCTGACCACGCCCGACCGTGAGCGCCGCGCTTTCACGCCGAGCACGGCACCCGACGACCGCCCATACGTCACGCTCGTCAACCCCATCACGCCCGAGCGCGTCGCGATGCGGCACTCGCTGCTCGCCAGCGTGCTCGAGATCGCGGCCAGCAACAGCCGCCAGCGTGACCGGTTGGCGTTGTTCGAGATCGCGCCGGTGTATCTGGTGGAAGAAGAAGAGACCCTGCCGAACGAGCCGCGCCGCTGCGCCATCGTCATTACGGGCGCACGCGAGGCGCTTTCGTGGAAGCCCAGCGACCGCGCGCCGATGGACTTCTTCGATCTCAAAGGCGCGGTCGAAGCCTTAATCGCAGGGCTGCACATCCCCAACGTCACGTACACGCCCGGCGAGCATCCCACCTTCATGCCGGGCCGCACCGCGAAGGTCCTCATCGCCAGGCAACCGGCCGGCTGGCTGGGCGAATTGCATCCCAGCGTGCGCGAGCAATACGATCTGCCCGCGCTACCAGTGCTGGCTGCCGACCTCGATTTCGAAAAACTTGTCGCGCATGTGGATGAGTTGTACACGGTCATGCCAGTGCCTGAGTTCCCGCCGGTGAAGGAAGATTTGGCCGTGATCGTGGATGAAGCTATACCTGCCGACCGCGTGGAGGCCGTCATTCGTGCCTCCGCCGATGACCTATTAGCGGGCTTGACCCTCTTCGACGTGTATCGCGGCGAGCAGATCGGCACGGGCAAGAAGAGCCTGGCCTACAGCCTGACGTATCAAGCCCTCGACCGCACGCTTACCGACACCGAAGTGGCGAAGCTGCGCGGCAAGATCGTGAAGCGATTGCAGGAGGAGTTGGGGGCGACGTTGCGGGGATGAATGAGAAAGCCGGTTTCTTGACGAAACCGGCTTCTTTGTGCATAGGACGAGTCACCCATCCCCTACTGGCTCGTCATACGAGTAGCATTCAAGTGCTTGCCCGCGTCGTATCCAACGCGCATACTGGTTCAACATGCAAACCACTGAGGCTTTCCCGGCTTCCACAACCATGCCCAGCGTACTGCGCGGGTTGGTCAACGCCGGGTTGCTCGGTCTGTGGCTGTGGCTTTACCGGCCTATCTTCGGCTACCTCGGCATCATCTTCTCGCGCGAGGACTTCCGCACCAATCAACTACTGCTGCTCGGCGCAGTGGTGCTGATTGCGCTGCAAGTGCGCGACGGTCATTTGCGCCCACGACCCGCTGCCGCGCCGCAGTTGCACTGGCCCGCCCTCGCACTGGCGCTCGGCGGGTCAGCGCTCTTTCTCATCATCGAGCGCACGCTGGATGTCAACACGCTCTCCGCCAGCCTGTTTGGATTGGCGAGTTACGGGTTGCTGGGTCTGTGGATGGAGCCGCGCGCGTGGCGGCAGGGCATGCCGGCGGTGTTGCTGCTCATCGGTGCGCTGCCGTTTGGCGAACACATGCAGACCTTCATCGGCTACCCGGCCCGCATCCTCACGGCGGCGCTAGTGCGCGATGGGTTGGCCGCAGCCGGGATCGGCGCGGTGGGCATTGATACGATTCTGGTTTTTGAAAACGGTGTCTCGCAAGTGGATTTACCGTGTAGCGGCGTGAAGAGCCTGTGGACGGGCGGGCTGTTTCTCATCGCGGCCACATGGATCGAGCGGCGACCCATCAACGGGCGCTGGTTCGGGATCGCGCTGGTCTTCGCCGCTTTGCTGTTCGTCGCCAACCTCGCGCGGGTTGGTGCGCTCATCGTGGTGGGGCAAGTGATGGGCTGGACGCTGGCCGCGCAGATGCTGCACGTCCCGTTGGGGGTGCTCGCCTTCGCGGCGGCATGTGCGGCGGCGGCCGGGCTGCTTCGGCTGCAAGCGCCCATGGCGCGGGAGGCGGCATCTCCACGCAGCGCGCTCTCGCAACCGGCCGCGCTCTCTATTGCGCTCGCCGTGGCCTTCATCACGATGAGCCTGCTCTACGTGCAACGCCCGCACAAAACAGTAATGGAGCAATCGCCCGCGTGGGCGCTGCCCCATGGATTGACGACCACGCCCATCCCGCTGAAGCCGATTGAGGTGGAGTGGCTGA
>JBQTJD010000035.1:0-6885 GCA_052387475.1 Anaerolineales bacterium
TGCGAAGCGTTCGCTCACAAGCGCGTATTTGCGGAGCTGATCCACCTGGGATCATTACCTCACCTTACGCAAGCAAGCGTCTTTTATGAGCGTTACCCTGAAGTGCTCGCGTGGCTGAAATAAGCCTACGACGCGGCGTAAGGGCGAACAATGTGTGCACGCACGAGTTGTCAGGCAGAGCCGCATCCTGAGCGGAGCGGGCTGCTGTTGCCCGCGTAGTCGAAGGAGCGGCTGACATCTTTTGCGTGCACACCCCCGGATGGCGCGTGGGTTGATGGATAGCCGTCTGTGTGATAATATCGCGCGCGCTCGGTTTTGAGAATTGTCCTGTGGAGCCGCGTCTCACGCGGCTCTACCGTTGTCTGAAAGGGTTTACGCATATGGCTCACTGTGCAAATTGTGGCAAGACCACCACCTTTGGCCGCAACGTTTCGTTCTCCAAACGCTCCACCTCCCGCACCTTCCGCCCGAATTTGCAAAAGACGAAGGTGCTCGAAGGTAACAAGCTGGTGCAGAAGACGTTGTGCGCCAAGTGCATCAAAGCGTTGGGCAAGATCAAGTAACCTGTCTTTCGCTCTGCTTTAGCCGGCCCTCCTTCGAGGGCCGGCTTTTGTTTAACGGATTGAGCGGAGACATTTTCTGTTCAATTCCAGCTTTTATCCGTTCAATCCATTGACACCCTTCCGCAATTTCCCAATCGCCTCTGCAATGGACGAGCCGAACTTGAACACCGCGTTACCCGCGACGAAGACCGTGGCGCCTGCTTGCGCGGCCAGCGGCGCGGTCTCCGCATCAATCCCCCCATCCACTTCAATATCCGTATCGAGGCCGCGTTCAGCCAACGAGCGGCGCAGTTGTTGGATTTTCGGCAGCGTGCCGTGAATGAACTTCTGCCCACCGAAACCCGGGTTGACCGTCATCACCAACACCTGGTCAACGTCGGCCAGGATTTCGCTGATAGCCGTGGCGGACGTTGCCGGGTTGAGCGCCACGCCCGAGCGTTTGCCCAGCTCTTTGATTTGCTGAAGGGTGCGATGGAGGTGTAGGCAGGTCTCGGCGTGGACGATGATCGAGTCCGCGCCGGCTTTGGCAAAATCGGCGAGGTAGCGTTCCGGCTGTTCGATCATCAAGTGCACGTCGAGGGGGAGCCTGGTCGCGCGGCGAGCCGCTTCCACCACCAGCGGCCCCATGGTGATATTCGGGACAAAGTGCCCGTCCATCACATCCACGTGAATCCAATCCGCGCCGGCCGCCTCGCACTCAGCGATTTGTGAACCCAATTGTGTGAAATCGGCGGCGAGGAGGGACGGCGCAATCTTCATCGCGCGCGAATGATACCTGAATCAGTGAGCAGTGAACAGTGAACGGGCTGTTCACTTGCCCTGAAAGCGCCGATACCACTGGCCCAGCACCGCCTCGGCGGGTTTACCGCGCACGGAGAGCGATTTGTCGCGCAGGGCGGCCACCGGGTTGTAGCCAAAGGTCGTGATGCCGCTGATCCACGGGCGGACGTACGCGGCGCTGAGGACGGCGTTGTACGCGTCTGCCTGTTCGTTGAGGTCGAGGCCGTAGCGCGGTACGTCCGGGGCTTCGGGGTTGAAGTCACGGTAGTCGTGACATGGGTCAGGCTTGTTGTCGGGCTTGAGGCATTGCGTCGCCGCGCCATCGGCAGAATAGTAGGCGAGATGGAGGTGGATTTGCTTGCTCGGAAAACGGTCGGCGACGGGCTTGATGCGTTCGTCCATGCGCGCGCCGGCAGCCACCGTCAGTTCGTTCAAAGGGGTGTTGAAGTTTGTGGTCAGCGGCGCCCACCAATGGATACGGAGGATGTCGAGCAATTCCACAAACTGCGGCGGGTTGGGCCACACGCTATCGCCGCCGATTTCAAATTCAAACGCCAGTTGGCCGGGGAAGCGCTGTCTGACTTTGGCAATCAGGTTACGCCAACGAGAGTCGGCGTCTGCCGGTGCGCCCGGTTCTCCGGGCAACGAAGGTTGCAGTTTGTAATCGCCGACCATCAGCACATCCACGCCCGCCAACTTGGCCACATCCGCTTGAGTCAGCATCCACTGCTCATACGCGTTGAACCAATCATTCCAATGCGCGGGATTCAACGTCGGCCAGTAATCGCACGGGCCGTAGGGCGTGTACGCGCAAGTGACGGGATGCAGAACGACGTTGCTGAGACCGGCGAGGTGCGCTTGCTCGACTAAGGCCTTGAGTTCGCCGGGCGGTAGGGTGAGGGCCAGGCTATCGGCGAAGACGGGCGGCGCAAAATTGGTGGCGACGCCGCGCCGGTAGAGGGTGAGCGAGTTGGCTGCCATCGCCTGTGCGGCGCGGATGGCGTCGGTGTGAAAGGCGGTAGCGTTGGGCTGCCACGGCTCGGCAAAGCTCAGACCGGCGTGGAAGCTGGGGCGCGCCAGCGGCGGCAAGGTGGTGATGGCGGGCACTGCGATGTCGTCGGCCCAGCGCCATTTCTCCACCGTAACCTTTTCATTGCCGCGCAAGATTTGAGGGGCGAAGGCGCGGCTGAGGGCGGGGGCGTTGTCGTCCGCTGCGCCGCAGGCCAGGTTGCGGCAGAAGCGATAATGCCAGTTCCCGGCAAAGGTCAGCGGATACGATAGCGTGTACTTCCATTGATTGACGTTGGCACGCCACATGGGCAACGGCGCCCCCCACTCGGTGGTGTTGAATTGAATGGCGACCACATCGTACGGCGGTGTGTTCGCCGGCACAGTGACCTCGAACGTCACCGGCGCAGAGGGACCGGTGTGCCACGCCGTCACCGCATCCGCTTGAGTAGCATTAACGAATGGGACCATGGAGCGGCGCAGATTGGGGCTGCCGCCTGAATTGAGTTCAACATTCCACCGGCCATCGCCCAGCGTGTAGGCGTAGCGCAGAAGCGTCCCTTCATATAACTGCACCGTCGCCGTATAGTTGCCATTGGCATCGCGGGTGAGCGTGGGCGCGCGGCCCGCAGTAATGGCCGAGCCGCCCAGGCCGGGGATGAAGGTATTGCCGAGTTGGGCTACATTGCCGACAAGGCGAACCGTCGCCATCGGGTCGGTGTCGGCCGGGAGTTGTACCGAGAAGGCTACTTGTACCGCGTTCGGATCAGGCGCGCTGAGATCGACCACAGTGAACGCGCTGGCGGAAACCGGCGAGCTGTTTTGCGCCGGGCGCAATGAGCCGTCGGGCGCGATGACGGTAACGCGCTGCGGGCCGGCGGGGATGTTGTAGAGCGTGTAGCTGCCATCGTAGGCCGTCAACGTCACCTGCCCGCCAGCCGACACGATGACGCCCAGCACGCCCTGACCGGTGTTGCTGTTGCGGATGGCGCCGCGCAGCCCGCCCTGATCGCCCTGAAACTCAGTGTCGCTCCACGTCGCGATCACATCCGACACGGCAGCGTTGTTCTCCATCACCGAGAACAACCGGAACGGCACGGCCTGTCGCGTCGGGGTGAACTCCTCAGCGGGGGAGGGGGCGGTGCGGACGTACTTGTAGCGCAACACTTCGCCAGTCGTCGCGGGCGTGCTGCCCGTCCACACATTCTCACCGGCGTGTTGCAGCACGACGTTGGTGCGATTGCCCGTGACCTCGTCGATTAATTGCGCGGCGACGATAGACCCGGCGGGCGTGTTGACCGGCGCTTTCACGCTGAAAGTGACGGTGGCGCTGGGAATAGGCGGCGATGTCGGTTGCGTCGGGGCCGTCGTCGGTGTGACAACGATGACCTGCGGCAATCCGCTGCAGCCCGCGATGGAAAGCAGGAGAAGAAAAGACAGTATGCGATTGTATGAAAGCCTGAGCATGGCGCAATTGTAGTTCACATTCCAGAGCGCGCAATTCACCTCACCCCCTAACCCCCTCTCCTGCTCCTTCGTCGCCGGAGAGGGGGAATCAAAGCAAGTATCCTCTTTTTATTGAAGTCACCCCTCTCCCATCGGGAGAGGGGCCGGGGGTGATGTTCCGCTCCGCTTATAATTGCGCCGTGTCCACACCTGACCCCCGCTCTCTCGAAGTTCAAATCGGTCACGCGCTCACTGAGCGCAAGTTGACGGTCGCCGTCGCCGAGTCATGCACTGGCGGCTTGCTCGGCCACCGGCTGACAAACGTGGCCGGCTCATCGACTTATTTTCTCGGCGGTATCATCGCCTATGCCTACGATGCTAAAGAGCATTTGCTCGGCGTGCGGCACAACACACTGTACGAGCATGGTGCGGTCAGTGAAGCGACGGTGCGTGAGATGGCGCGCGGTGCGCGGCACGCCTTGCGCGCTGATATCGGCGTCGCGGTAACGGGCATTGCCGGGCCGGGGGGCGGCCTGCCCGACAAACCGGTGGGCACGGTGTGGATTGGCTTGAGCGCGCGCGACGCCGACCTGACGCAGAAGTTTTGGTGGGACGCCGACCGTGTGGGCAACAAGGAGCACTCGGCGGAAGCGGCCCTGATCATGTTACGCGACTATCTCACCCGATGAAAGCTTTTGTCACCGGCGGCACAGGCTTCATCGGCCGGTGGCTGCTGCGCGATTTGCTCGCGCATGGCTATTCCGTCGCCGCCCTCGTGCGCACCTTTGAGCGTGCGCAACAACTGCCGCGCGGTGTGCGCGCCATCCCTGCCGACATCACCAAACCCGACTCGTTTCGCCACGCACTGGCCGGCACAGAAGTGCTCTTTCACCTGGCCGGCGTCATGGGCGCGGGCGTGCGCGCGAAAGATCAAGCCCGCGTGCAGCGCATCAACGTGGAGGGGACGCGCCACGTGTTGGAGTTGGCTGCGGCGGCCGGTGTGCCGCGCCTCGTATATGTGTCGTCCGTCGTCATCTACGGCAACACGCGCGGGCAGGTAGTGGATGAGACCTATCGAATGAACAGTCCGGAGTTCGAGACCACTTATCAGCGCACGAAGCACGCCGCGCACTATGAAGTCGCTGCGCCGCTGCAACAGCGCGGCGCGCCGCTCGTCATCGCCGTGCCGGGCGCGGTCTATGGGCCGGGCGATCTCTCACCGATGCACGGCATTTTGCGGCGACAGGCCCGCGGGCGCTTGCCGGTGATGGTGGGGCCTAATAATGCGCGGTCGTGGACGTTTGTGGAAGATGTGGCTGTGGGTCTGCGCTTGTGCGCGGAGCAGGGACGTAGCGGCGAGACGTACAATCTCACCGGCCCGGCGCACTCGTTTCGTGAGTTCTTCGCCTCGTGCGCGCAGGCCAGCGGTTCAGCCGCGCCGTTGATTTGGCTCCCCTCCTCGCTGGCCGCGCTGCTCGCTCGCGTGTTGCAGCGGACAGCCCCTGCACTGGCCGAGCAGTTCCAACTTCTGTCCGGCGTCACTTATCTCGCCAACGCCGACAAAGCCGTGAATGAATTGGGCTGGCGCGCGCGCCCATTGGCCGAGGGGCTGTCGGCCACGTTTGCCGGGCTGGAGGAATGATGTGATGCCACGCCGGCTGACGCCATCCTCTCCGCGGATTTCAGTCGCCTGACCAATGGCCGGTCAACTATTACTCGGCCTCGCGCTGGCCGCCCTCATCGCCTTCGCCGCGTATCGGCGCGGGTCGTTGTCGCGGTCGGGTGCAGCCGGGGCTATCCTCATCGGCGCGACGGTCTTCGGGCTGGGTGGCTGGGCGTGGGGGATTTTGCTCGTCGTCTTTTTCGTCTCCTCCAGCGCGCTCTCGCACTTCAAAGAGGGACGCAAAGCAGCGCTGGCTGATAAGTTCAGCAAAGGCTCACAGCGCGACCTGTGGCAGACGCTGGCCAACGGCGGGGCCGGGGCGTTGTGCGTGATTGGCAACTTCGTTGCGCCACATCCGCTGTGGTGGGCGGCATACGTTGGCGCGATTGCGACCGTGAACGCCGATACGTGGGCGACGGAGTTGGGCACGCTCAGCCGCAGCGCGCCGCGTTTGATGACGACGGGTAAGCCGGTGGAAGTGGGCACGTCCGGCGGGATTACGGTTACCGGCACGCTGGCCGCGCTGGGCGGTGCGGCGCTCATCGCCTTCATCGCCGCACTATACGTTGGCGTCGTCGAACAGCTTCCGTTGCTCGCGCTCTACCTCTTTCTTTCCAGCACAGCCGCCGGCCTGCTCGGTTCGTTCATCGATTCATGGCTGGGCGCGACGGTGCAAGCTACCTACTTCTGCGATGCGTGCGGCAAAGAGACCGAGCGCCATCCCACCCATACCTGCGGCTCAGCCACGCGACAGGTACGTGGTTGGCGCTGGCTGGAGAACGATTGGGTGAACGGCCTCAGTTCGGTGGTCGGCGCGGCGCTGGCGGCGTGGCTGTGGTGGATGTTGAGCCGATGACGGAGTCGGTTGCTTTTACCTGGGGGACACTGCCACCCGAACGGGCGGAGGCGTTTCCGTGCGATGCGATTTTGCCTGGCGCCGAGGCCGCCTACTTTCGCGGCGTCACCGTCCACGCGTCCGCGCCGGTCGTCTTCCGCTGGCTATGCCAACTCCGTGTCGCGCCGTATAGCTACGACTGGATTGACAACGGTGGCCGGCCAAGCCCGCGCACGCTCACGCCGGGACTGGAGCAACTTGCAATCGGGCAAACGGTGATGACAATGTTCAAACTGGTGAGCTTTGAGACAGACCAGCACTTCACGATCCAAAGTTTTTTGCTGAAACGTGTCTTTGGAGATGTAGCCGTGAGTTACCGAGTGCACGCAACGGATACAGGCCAGACGCGGCTGTTGGCTAAACTCCTCGTCCGTTACCCGCACGGACCGATGGGCTGGTTGATACGCGCGGTCCTGCCGTGGGGTGATTGGCTGATGATGCGCAAGCAGTTGCTCACCCTCAAGCACTTATCCGAAACCCCCCGTACGTGATATTCGACACTACGACACTCTTGTTGTGCCTTGTGCCTT
>JBQTJD010000036.1:0-2125 GCA_052387475.1 Anaerolineales bacterium
CGGGCTGGGACAGATACGTAAGTGACCTTGGCATGGCGGAGTTGTAACAACCGGTCGGCCAGGCCAAGTTGATCCAGCACCTCCATCACCGCAGCATGCAGGGTGTCGCCGCGAAACTCCCGATCAAAATCCAAGTGCGCTTCGAGCAGGGTGACGGGCACGCCCCGGCGCGCCAACAGCAAGGCCAGCACCGCGCCCGCCGGCCCGCCGCCCACGATACAACACGTCGTGCTTTCGAGCAGTGTCATTCCTTGTTCTGAGTGGCCGTATTCTGCGCCAGCGAAACCATGCCGCTCAACCCGCCCAGGTTCATCGTATCCACCGCCGACGATGGCACGATGACGAGCGCGCCCTTCTCCTTCAATCCCTCGAACAACATGTTCATCGCGCGCAGATGCAGCGCCGTTGGGTTGTGCAGGTAAGCCTGCGAGGCTTCGGCGAACGAGGCCGCGATCTGCTTCTCGCTCTCGCCTAGGATAACGCGCGCCTGGCGCTCGCGTTCGGCCTGCGCCTCGCGGCTCATCGCATCCTCCAGCCCCGGCGGGATGACGACATCGCGGATCTCGACGCTGCTCACGCTCACACCCCACGGGGTGGTGCGCTCGTCGATGATGCCACGCAACTCTTCGTCGATGGCCTCGCGGCCCACGAGGATGTCCGATAGCACCATCCGCCCGATGATGTCACGCAACGCGGTCTGCGCAGCCCAATCTACTGCTATTTCATAATCCTTCACTTCCAGCGCCGCCTTTTGCGCGTCCCAGACCATCCAAAAAAGCACGGCGTCTACGCTCACGGGCACGGTGTCTTTCGTCAGTGTCTTCTCGGCGTTGAACGACGTGACGATGACGCGATGGTCGATCCACGAGGAAACGCTGTCCACAATCGGCACAATCCAAAACAGGCCCGGCCCATACAGGCCACGGAACTTGCCGAAGCGCAGCACCACGGCTTTCTCCCATTGATTGGCGATCTTCAAAGCGAAGAGGAAATATGAGCCGATCGCGGCGAAGACCACCGCGCCGAACACGGCCCATTCTTCCGGCAGCCCAAAGCGGGTCGCGCCGACGATGGCAAAAACAATGCCGAGGCCGAGCATCACGATAAACAGCGTGAGTGACACGGCGTTGGCCAGTCGAGCGGGTGAGGGCGTGTTAACGCCTGGCGCTTGACTGCCAGCCGTTTTGGCGGCCTGATCGGTTGCGGCTTGAATTGCACCAAGCATTTTGATCTCCTTTGTTCACGACTTGCGCGCGGTTAATCCACTTTCCACGCTCTTGCGAATCTCATCCGGCTCATAGCCCAATCTCTCAGCCTCATCAAGGTAGCGCTCGGTCACCTCGGCGAGTTTGGCCCGTCGCAGTTTGCGCTGTTCGCCCGCAGCCGGGATGGGTTGGTCTATGATGTACGTGCCCCGACCTTGCTGCGTCGAAATCACGCCGTCGTCGTGCAGGGTGCGGTACGCGCGCGCAATGGTGTTGAAGTTCACGCGCAAATCGGCGGCGAGCTGGCGCACGGTGGGCAACTGGTCGCCGGGTTTGAGCCGGCCGGCGGCCACCATGTGCTGCACCTGCTCGACGATCTGCGTGTAAATCGGTTCGCGGCTGCGAACATCAAGCGTAATGATCATGAGGTGATTGAACTAATTGTATCAATGATCGAATTGTATGAGCGCCGGCCCGTTTGTCAACCGACGGCAAGCTGACGATTGCCGGGTGAGGCTGGCAGCGGATGTTGCTGCAACGGATGCGGCACGGATAACCGGATGGATCGCCATCCGCTCATCCGTTGCCAATAGCCGCTCGTTGCCCACCGCATACGCGCGTGGTAGAATCCTCAGCAGTTGTTGGATGGTGCGGTGTTTCTGAACTTGAGGGTGAAGCGTGGCCGTCAATAAAGCCAAACCGTTCCTCGTCAACGAGAATCCCAACTACAAGTTTGCGGAACTGGTGAAGATGCCGGAAACGCAGTTGGTGATGCTGGCTCCGCTACGCATGTGGCAGCGGCTGGCCGAGTACATCAACACCTTCGAGGCCGTCAGCCTGGCGGGCCGATTTGGGGCTGATCCTGGCGACTATGAATGGGAATGGCTCGATAACCCCGAAGCGGTGCGCTGGTGGCGGCG
>JBQTJD010000037.1:0-4224 GCA_052387475.1 Anaerolineales bacterium
GGCCGCGTTCCGGGTCCTGTTCGGGGGGCTGCTTTTGTGGGAGGTCGTCCGTTATTTTCAAGCTGGCTGGATCGAGCGCTACTACATCGCCCCCACCTTCCACTTCACTTACCCTTTTCTGGGTTTCATCCAGCCCTGGCCGGGGGACGGGATGTATGTTCATTTCGCCATGATGGGCGTTCTGGCGGCGTGTATCGCCCTCGGTCTGGGTTATCGCCTGGCTGTCCCGCTCTTTTGTCTGGCCTTCACGTACCTCTTCCTGATCGATAAGGCGAACTACCTCAACCATTTTTATCTGATCGTATTGTTCAGCTTCTTGCTCAGTCTCATCCCCGCGCATCATGCTTTCTCGCTCGATCGTTGGCTATTCTTCCCAGAGCAAGCGCCGCTCGTGCCGCGCTGGTCGGTGTTGGTATTGCGAGCGCAAATGCTCATCGTGTACTTTTACGCCGGCCTGGCCAAGCTCAACTCGGATTGGTTGCAGGGCGAGCCAATGCGTCTGTGGTTGGCCGAGCGCACCGGCTTTCCACTCCTCGGCCCGCACTTCACCTCGGAGTGGATGGTGTATCTTTTCGCCTATGGCGGGTTTCTGTTTGACCTAAGCATCGGCTTCCTGCTGCTTTGGCCGCGTACACGGCGATGGGCTTTGGGGGCTGCGGCGCTGTTTCATCTGATCAACTCTCAACTTTTTCAAATCGGCATCTTCCCCGTACTAGCCTTCGCGGCAACGTCCATCTTCGCTGAACCGGATTGGCCGCGCCGCTGGCTGAGAGGGGCCGGGATCACCTTCCCCGCCACAACCACCACCCTATTCGCGTCACTGCTCAATCGTCGGTCAACTTACACCCTGCTTGTGGTCATTCATCTGTATCTGTTGGCGCAACTCCTTATTCCGTTGCGCCACTGGCTATACCCAGGCGAGGTGAGTTGGACGGAAGAGGGCCATCGCTTCGCGTGGCATATGAAACTGCGCAACAAAGAAGCGCGGCTGCGGCTGTTCGTGACTGACTCGCGTACTGGCGATACGTGGGAGGTCAGCCCATCCGTGGATTTGTCGGCCCGACAATTGGATGAGATGAGCACCCGGCCCGACATGATTTTGCAGTATGTGCACCATCTGGCGAAACGATTGAGCTACAACGGAGGGCCTCGTCCCATCGTCCGTGTCGAGGCGCAAGTGTCGCTCAATGGTCGGCCCTTTCAACCGTTGATTGATCCGAACGTCAATCTAGCGGACGCGCCCGTGAGTTGGGGACCTGCGCCTTGGATCTTGCCGCTGGTGATGCCTTTGGCCGCTCCACAAACACTTTCATTCGACAATGACTCGTTTCTGCATGCAGACCGTTAAATCAGGTAGAGATGGACACATTGACTTTGCCGCGCGCGGGGGCACGTATGACTGAACTGCCCGATCCCGATCTGGTGGCCCAAGCCCAGCGCGGAGACATGAACGCTGTCGGTGTGCTCTACGACCTGCACTACCTGGCCGTATTCCGCTACTTCCGTGCCCGCGTGGGTGATCGAGAAATGGCCGAAGACCTAACCGGCGATACCTTCCGGCGCATGCTGACCGGCTTGGCGCAGTACCGGGTGCAGGGGTTACCGTTCCGCGCCTGGCTGTTCCGCATCGCGCATAACTTGCTGGTGGATTACTACCGTTACCAAAGCAGCCACACGGCGGTGGGACTGGATGAAGTCGAACTTCAGAGCACTAACCTCAACGACACCGAAGTTGCGGTCGAGCAAAAGCTGACGATGGAACAGACCTATCGGGCCTTGTTGGAGCTTGATCAAGCACAGCGCGATGTGGTTGCCTTGCGCTTCTTGAGCGAGCTGTCGCTTAAGGAAACGGCGCTCGCGCTCGAAAAGACGGAGGATGCCATCAAGGCATTGCAACGCCGCGGGCTGGCCGCATTGCGCCTGATGACAGATGAGGCATGACTATGAACGAGTCGCTGAATCGAGAAGATATGTTGCAGGAGTGCTTGGCGCGACTGGAAGCCGGTGAGCCACTGGAAGCTTACCTGGCTGGCCTGCCGGATGATGATGCCCTTTTGCTGAAAAAGGCCGTGCGGTTACGCGAGACAACGGATACCGCCCTCACTTCCGCCCGAATCGCCGCCGGACGGCGTGAGTTGTTGAAGTTGGTTCAGCAAAAGCAATCCCCGCCGTCGCTTTCGACTTGGCTCAACAAACTTCAGCCGCGCTGGGTATTACCGGCCGCGCTGGCTGGCGGCGCTTTCGCCGTCTTCTCCTGTCTCGTCATCTTCTCATTGCTCGCCGGGCTGGCCGGTCTGCAATGGATCAACTCGCCCAGTAACGTAGCACAGAACCCGACTCCTGCAACGGGCGTTGGAACCGGCCCCAGCCCACTTGCGCCCACGGCGACGCCAGCGCCCGACCCTGAAAGCGCGATGCTGGCCGAGGCGCGGGGCCGTGTGGAAGTGCAGGACAGCAGTGGCAGTTGGACGCCCGCTCAGGGCGGCGCTACGGTCAAGGCCGGGCAACGTGTTCGGACCGGTGAACTCTCCGGCGTCACACTGGCGTTTTACGATGGCAGCCGCGCGCAGGTCGGGCCGAACGCCGAAGTATCGGTTGACGAACTGAACGCGCAGAAAACCGGCCAACGCGTAGTCGCGCTCACTCAATGGGTGGGCGAGAGCGATCACGATGTAGCGTCATCAAGCGACCCGGCCTCCCGCTACGAAGTCCGCACGCCCTCCGGCGTCGGCACGGCTAAAGGCACCGCCTTCCATGTCTTCGTCAGCACCACCCTGCTCGTCCGCTTCGACGTGGAAGAGGGTGCAGTGTCCGTCACTAGCCTGAACGTCACTGTGATTGTCGTCGCGGGGCAGTCCACCGTCATCGTCTCCGGCCAGAGACCTTCTGAACCGTTCTTTCGCCTCATCGGCGAAGGCAAGGTCGAACGCCTCGGGCCGAACTGGCGCATCGCAGGCCGCACGTTCCAGTCACACGAGAACACGGTCGTCGTCGGCCAGCCGCAGGTGGGCGATTGGGTGGCCTTCGAGGCGCGGCTGCTGCCGCAGGGCGGGCAGATTCTCGACCGCGTGGTGCTGCTGGAACGCGCACTGGAGAACCGCTTCGAGTTCAGCGGTCGTGTGGACGCGATTGGCGCTGGCGAATGGACGATTGCAGGCCGGGCCGTGAAGGTGGACGAGCAAACCGAGATTGACGACAACCTGCAAGTCGGCGACATCGTGGAAGTTAGGGGCGGCGTAGCGCAGGATGGCGCCCTGCGGGCAGCGCGTATTCGCCTGCTTGAAGATGAAACCGGGCGGCCCTTTGAGTTCGTCGGCGTGGTGAACGCGATTACGGAAACCGTGTGGACGATCTCTGGCATCACAGTCACCATAGACGCCAACACACGGATCGAAAGCGGCCTAGTCGTGGGAGAGGTGGCTCGCGTGCAGGGTCGCGTTTTGACCGACGGAACCTGGCTGGCGCAATCCATCGGACGCGCCGAAGAAGATGAGCGTGAGTTCGTCATCGTCGGGCCGGTGGTGAGCGTGGAGCCGTGGATCGTAGCCGGCATAGCCTTTGAAACGGACGACAAGACCGAAATTGACGACGGGATCGAAGTCGGCGACCAGGTACGCGTAGAGGGTCGCATCCTGAATGACGGGCGCTGGGTGGCGCGTGAAATTGAACGGTTGGAGAACGAACAACCACGCCGCTTCCACTTCGTGGGCATGGTGACCAGCCTCAACCCATGGGTGGTGGGCGGCGTCCCGCTGGCCGTGGATGCAAATACAGTTATTGATGGTGAAGTGACGATGGGTGCGCTGGTGCGCGTGAGCGGCGTCATCCTGCCAGACGGCACGTGGCAAGCCGAAACCATTACGCGTCTGCCGAGCAACCGTGGCTGCCTTAACCTGAGCACAGTCGTGCGCAGCGTGGATGCCAATCAGATCGTGCTGCTGGATTGGCAGGTCATCACGCTGGATGGCAACGTCCAGGTGGTTGGCGAGATCAAGATTGCCACGATTGTCATCGTCTCCGGCTGCATCCGCGAGGACGGCACCCTTATTATCGTGAACGTCATCGTCATTTACCAACTGGACAAGCTTCCGGTCATCATCATCCAACCCCGGGACCACGACGATGATGATGACGACGATGATTAACAGTGACGAGCGAGGGTAAGACCGGGAAACCGGCCTGCCCTTGCTCATCGCTCCCTCCTTTCTACGCATAAGCTCGGCT
>JBQTJD010000038.1:0-5639 GCA_052387475.1 Anaerolineales bacterium
GCGCGGTCAATTTCAGCAGCCAGCGGATGTCGGCCGGGGTAACAAAATGCCAGGTGGGGCGCATGACGTGCGTGCGCAGGATTGTTCCCTCAGCAAAGGCCTGGTCTATGACAGCGTCCGTCAGCCCTTGCGCGCGCTGGGCCAGCCCCCACTTTGCGCCCGCATAATCCTGGGCCTGAACCGCGCCCAACCAGCGCACAACCTCTTCCGGTTTTTTGAAGTCGGGCTGGCTCAGGCGTTGGTTGCGGAGTCGCCAGTGGGCGATATGTAAGTTGGTCATGTCAGAGTGCGTTATTGCGTTGAGGCCGACAGCCGCAGCAGCAGCCCCACCATCACAAAATGCACCAGCAGCGATGAGCCGCCGTAGCTCATGAACGGCAGCGTCAGCCCGGTGAGCGGGATGACTTTGATCACGCCGCCAATGATGAGCAGCGCCTGCAAACCGATGAGGGCGGATAGCCCGGCGGCAAGCAATTGGTTGAACGCGCCGTTGGCCCGCATCGCGATATGCAGGCCGCGAAAGACGAACGCCAGCACCAGCGCCAGCGCCGCCACCATCCCGAACAAGCCCCACTCCTCGCCCAGGGCGGCGAAGATGAAATCGGAGTGTGCGACGGGGACGAGCGCGGCCGAGCCGAGGCCCGGCCCGCTGCCGAAAAGCCCACCCGCTGCCAGCGCGATGAGCGATTGCACGATTTGAAATGAGCGCCCGCTCGGGTCGGCCCAAGGGTTCCACCAGGCCTCCACGCGCACGCGTACCACATCAAACAACGCGTAGCCCGCAACGCCGCCGAGCACGAGCAGCGCGCCGCCCACAATCAGATACCGCGTCTGGCCCGATGCCAAATAGAGCATCACGAGAAAGACGGCGAAGAAAAGCGTGCCGGCGCCTAGGTCGCGCTGGGCCAAAAGAATAAGCACGGAAAATAACCACATGCTGAGCAAGGGAATGAAATACGGGAAATTCGGGAAACCGGGCCGCGACGGGTGAGTGGTAGAGGGCGTGAAAATCTGTTCGCGCCGGTCGGCGAGGTAGGCGGCGAGGAAAACGACCAGCACGATTTTGAGCAACTCGGCCGGTTGCAGAAAAACGCCCAGCGCGCCGCCCAGCCACAGCCGCGCACCCTCGCCCTCCGGGTTCACACCGATGACAAGCGTGAGCGCGGTGAGCGCCAGCCCGAGGGCGAACCAGGTGTAGCGATAGCGCCGCAGCCAGCGAAGTTCGCCCGGCAACCACACGATGATAAGCATCATCGCCGTGGAGACCGCCAGCCACGCGGTCTGTCGCAGCCCGAAGCCGGGCGTCAAACGCCAGATCAGCGCCAGCCCCCAGCCGGAAAGAAGGAGCGCAAGCGGCAAGAGATAGGGGTCGTGCTTTGGCAGAAAATAGCGAGTAGTGACGGAGGCGACCAGCGCGCAGGCCAACCACACCGCCGGGTACGTCCAAAACCTGAAGTCTTCAATCTCAAATCCCAAATTCCACGTATTGGCGCGGGCAAATGGGGCGAGGCTGAGGGCGAGCGCGCTGACGACGACAAAGGTCGCCGAGAGCGTGAGCAGCATACGTTCGCGAGAGACCATTGAGTGATTGTCGCTTCGCTTAGCAATCACCCAATATCATTTCACGTATTTGCCGATCAACAACCGCATCCGCTCTTTGTAATCCGGCGGGATTCGGTCGCGGGCGGTGATGATGGCGTCGGCCAGGGCATTCTCGCACGGGCACGGTTTGGTTTCGCCCGACAGCATAGCCACGAGATTGACGATGGCCTGCTGGGCGATGGCCATATTCGCGTTGAGGGTTTTGATCACCATCTCCACTGTCACTGGCTGGACGGAGATGTGCCAGACATCGTAATCGGTGACGTGCGCCATGCAGGCATAACACATCTCGGCTTCGCGCGCGAGGAACGCCTCGGGCGAGGCCGTCATGCCGATGAGGCCCATGCCCAATTTGCGAAAGACGTGGCTCTCAGCTTTGGTGGAGAAGCGCGGGCCTTCGATGGTGACGAACGCGCCGCCGGCATGCACCGTGCCACCCGCTGCCTTCGCCGCGTTGTACACCAGCGGCGAAAGCTGCGGACAGAATGGCTCGGCGACGCCGACGTGCGCGACCAGGCCGTTGCCGAAGAAGCTGCGCTCGCGGTCCTTGGTGTTGTCGTAAATCTGATCGGGGATGACGATGTGGCCGGGGGCATATTCTTCGCGCAACGAGCCGCATGCGCTGACGGAGACGATGCGCCGCACGCCCAGCATCTTCATCGCGTAGATGTTGGCGCGATAGTTGACCTCGGTCGGCGAGAGGCGATGGCCTTTGCCGTGCCGGGCGAGGAAGGCGACGCGCTGTCCGTTCAGTGCGCCCACCACCACCGGATCACTCGGTGCGCCAAAGGGGGTGATGATGTGTCGCTCTTCAACATTCGTCAGCCCGCTCATGTTGTACAGCCCCGAACCGCCGATGATGCCGAGGGTGATGTTTTCTGCCATAGGGCACTCCAAAGTTGTAGGGATTAGGGGTGAGGAATTAATCCCTCATCCCTCAGCCTTGATTACTCAATTTCTATTTTGAGCCGCACTTGCCCAATCCTAATCACATCGCCCGGCAGCACGGGGGTAGGAGTGGTGATGGGAGTCTCGTTCAGCCAGGTGCCGTTGCGCGAGTCTAGGTCTTCCAGCCACCACTGGCCATCGCGCCGGTGCAGCAGCGCGTGTTCGAGTGAGCAGGTATCGTCGGGCAGGGGGGCGGTGTTGGTGGGCGCGCGTCCCAGTGAGGACACGGGCAACAGCGGGAAGACGGTTCCGGTAGTCAGTAGCGTGGTCCCCGAGTCCAGCACCACCAAACGCCCCAGCCGTTGCGTGCGCGTGTGGGTCGCCCGGCTGGCCGCGCGCAAATCGCGCCACAACATCCACACTAGCGCGGCGAGAAAACCATACAGCAGCACGATCAACACCACGCGCAGGATGAACAACAGGGTGAGGGCGCTCATGTTAGCGCGCTCATCTCAGCGCGGTTGCGTTGGGCCGGGGTCGAAGGGGTGCGTGCCGAGGTCGGGCCGTGCGCGCGTTGGCGTAGGAGGCTCAACGGGTTGGGTGGGCCGTTGCTCCTCATCCTCACCGTAGATCACCGGGACGCCGGCCAGCGAAATCACATCGCCGGGCCGCAGCACAAATTCCTGCACGCGCTGCCCGTTGACGTAGGTGCCGCCCGTCGAGCCGAGGTCGTACAGCACGTAGCGCCCGAAGCGCAGCCGCAACTGCGCGTGCGCGCGCGAGACACGCGGATCGTCGATGATGATGTGGTTGTCAAGCCGCCGGCCAAGGCTCAACACTGGTTGGGTGAGCGGCACCGTGCGTTCGCCTTCGAGGATGAGAAAGGCGTTGGGCGTCTGGGCGACGGTCGCCGGGTCGAGCGGCGCGGTGACGGGCACGGCACCGGCGGTATCGTGGATAGACGCCGCCTCGGCGGTGACGGTGACGGCGCGCGGCTTGAGTTGGGACTCGGGCAGGATGAAAATTTCGGGCAAGCGCGGCAAGGTGATGTTGCCTTCGCGCGCAGCGGCGACTAAATCCTCGGCCAGGATTTCGGCCAGGCGTGGCTGTTCGCCCAGCAGGGTCTGTGCATCGTTCGGGTTGACGCGCACGGCGTAGCGCAGGGCGGGTTGGCCGGACGCACAGCTATCCTCGAGCGCGCGGGCCAATTGCAGGGCCACATCGCGCGGGTGCAGCCGTCCGGCGAACAGTCGCGCGAAGGTGCCTTCGACCAGGGACTCCATGCGCTCTTCAATTTTTGACAGCGGCTTTTTCATGACTGGCTCAAATTATACAGCGGCTGCTTAGTGAACCACAAAGGGCACAAAGAACACAAAGATGGCACAAAGGAATTAGAGGATGAACCGTTCTATGCCATCTTTCATTAGTTTCACGTTCCAGTTTAGAAGCAGGCCCAATCGGATGTGGCTGAGCTTGAGGTAGGTCAAAAGCGCTCGATGAATAGACAGAACTTGCTCAACGGCTTTGTTCTCCACAATCACGCAACCGCCCACGCGCATGTCGAGCCGATGACCGGCGTCAATATGGTGGCCGGAATACTCAATCGGCAGGGTCACTTCGCATTCCACAAGCCGACCACATTCAGTCAATTCAAACGTCAGACACTGCTGATACGCCGACTCCAGCAACCCCGGCCCAAGCGCGCGATGAACTTTGATGGCCGCGTCCACAATGACTTTCGCCGTTTCATCATAATTGCTCATGTTGAGCCTCCCTTACAGACTCTTCGTGTTCCCTTGGTGCTCATTGTGTTCTTCGTGGTTCAAATCGCAGTTCGTATTTCATCCACCGCCGCTGGGTTCTCGAGCGAGGAGGTGTCGCCGAGCGGCTGGCCGAGGTAGGCGGCGCGGATGAGGCGGCGCATGACTTTGGCGTTGCGCGTCTTGGGCAGGTCTTTCACGAAGCGGATGTCGCGCGGCTTGAGCGGCTTGCCGAGTTCGGCCGCCACACGGGCTTTGAGCGTCTCGCGCAACTCATCGCCGGCGATGTGGCCGGGACGGAGCACGCAGAAGCACACCACCTCGCTGCCCTTCACTTCATCCGGCACGGCGATGGCCGCGGCCTCCACCACTGCCGGGTGCGCAACCAGACTCGACTCGACCTCCGCCGGGCCGAGGCGCTTGCCGGCAACCTTGATGGTGTCATCGCTCCGCCCGAGGATGTACCACTGCCCATCGCCGTCAATGGCGGCAAAATCACCGTGCACCCATATCCCGGGGAAGCGGCTCCAATACGTCTCCTCATAACGCTGCGGGTCTTTCCAAAAGCCGCGCGTCATCCCAATCCACGGCTGGCGGATGATGAGTTCGCCGACTGCGTTGCGAACGGGATTGCCAGCGTCGTCCACCACATCGGCCGCGATGCCTGGGCAGGCAGCGGAAAAGGCGCACGGCTTAAGGGGCAAGAGTGGATTGGCCATGACGATGCCGCCCGAAATTTCGGTGCCGCCGGAGTAATTGATGATCGGCCGCTTGCCTTCGCCGACGACGTTGAACAGCCACAGCCACGGGTCAGGGTTCCACGGCTCGCCGGTGGAAGCAAAAAACCGCAGCTTAGCGAGGTTGTGTTGGCGCACGGGCGCCTCACCAAACTTGATCAGTGCGCGCACGAGCGTGGGGGAGATGCCCAGATGCGTGACGCCATATTGCGCCGCCAGCGCCCATAGCCGATCTGGGCCGGGGAAGTCGGGCGCGCCGTCGTATAGAAACATCGTCGCGCCGAGGATGAGGGTTCCGAACACCAGCCACGGCCCCATCATCCAGCCTATATCGGTGAACCAGAACATCACATCGCTGGGATGGACATCGGTGCCGAAGGCCATATCCTGCGCCGCCTTCACCGGGAAGCCGCAATGGGTGTGTACCGCGCCTTTTGGCTTGCCCGTTGTACCCGAGGTGTAGATGATCATCAATAGGTCTTCGGCGTCCATGATCTCGGCTTCGGCGAAACCGGACTGCATCGGCACAAGGTCGTGCCACCACTGGTCGCGTCCGCCTTTCATGTCAATCGTATTCCCGGCGTATTTGAAAACGATGACTTCGCGCAGTGTGGGGATTTGCGTGGCGGCTTCGTCGGCCGCCGGTTTCATC
>JBQTJD010000039.1:0-4864 GCA_052387475.1 Anaerolineales bacterium
CCAGTGGGTGCATTTCTCAATAGTGGCCGGTTTGCTCCAAGCCCGCGTCCTCGCGGGCGTTCTGGCAGCACGCCCAACCGCGAGGACGCGGTTGGGGAGCGGGCGGCCAAAAATGTGAAATGCACCCATAAAAATCGGCCACCTAAATTGGCCCTCCTAAACCTCGAAGGACGACGCTGGTTGGAAATGTTTCTAACTCACCTTACGCACAACGTCACACCCACTCAGGCGGGTATCCACGCATTGGTAGTGGCCTCCCAATCCCCATTGGCATGGGGACACGCTTCGCGGGAGTGACGGATTGTGGAAGGTAAGTTTCTCGGGTGCCGCGCGCCGTTGTGCTTTTGAGATAGCGTTGCCCCTGTCATCCCCGCCCGTTATAATGCGGGCTACGATCCTTCCCGTGGAGTCCACATGTTCAAGAAAATCCTCATCGCCAACCGGGGCGAGATTGCGGTGCGTGTGCTGCGGGCGTGCAAAGAGCTCGGCATTCGCACGGTGGCCGTCTTTTCGGAGGTGGATCGCGGCGCGATGCACGTACGCTACGCTGACGAGGCCTATCTGCTTGGCCCGGCCCCGTCGCGTGAGAGCTACCTCCGCATCGACAAGTTGCTCGACATCGCGCGCCGCGCCGATGTGGATGCCATTCACCCCGGATACGGCTTCCTGGCTGAGCGCGAGGATTTTGCTCTGGCCTGCGCCGAGGCCAGCATCATCTTTATCGGCCCGAAGCCTTCGGCCATTGCGGCCATGGGCGACAAAGCGGTGGCGCGCGCCACAGGGGTGAAGGCCGGTGTGCCCGTCGTGCCGGGCACCGAGGGTGAAGGCAATCTGCGCGATGAGGAGATCATCGCCATCGCACCGCAGATCGGTTTTCCGCTATTGATCAAAGCCACAGCCGGTGGCGGCGGCAAAGGCATGCGGGCCGTGCACTCCCCCGCTGACCTGCCGGGCCTGCTGGCCTCCGCCCGGCGGGAGGCCGAAGCGGCCTTTGGCGATGGCAACGTCTATCTCGAGAAGCTCATTACCGGCGCGCGGCATATTGAAATTCAGGTATTGGGCGATCAGCATGGCAACCTCATCCATCTCGGCGAGCGCGAGTGCTCGCTGCAACGCCGGCATCAGAAAATTCTGGAGGAAGCCCCCTCACCCTTCATCGATCAGGACGAAGACTTCCGGCAGAAGATGGGGATGATGGCGGTGCGGGCTGCGGCGGCGGTGGATTATCACAGCGCCGGCACGATTGAGTGTTTGGTGGACAACGATCAGAACTTCTACTTCATGGAGATGAACACACGCTTGCAAGTGGAGCACCCGGTGACCGAACTGGTGACGGGCGTGGATTTGGTGAAGGAGCAGATCCGCGTGGCGCGCGGGCGCAAACTCCGTTATACACAGGCAGACATTCAACTGCGCGGCTGGGCGA
Source organism: Anaerolineales bacterium (assembly GCA_052387475.1). Lineage (GTDB taxonomy): Bacteria > Chloroflexota > Anaerolineae > Anaerolineales > UBA6663 > JANWXR01. The sequence continues at coordinate 1,427 of JBQTJD010000039.1, forward strand.
TTGAGTGCCGCATCAACGCCGAAGATCCGTACAACAACTTCATGCCCTCCACCGGCCGCATCACCACCAGCATTCAGCCCTCCGGCCCGGGCGTGCGGGTGGATACGGGCGTGTATGCGGGGTTTGAGATCACGCCCTACTACGACTCGCTCATCGCCAAACTCATCTGCTTCGGCGAAACGCGCGGCGAAGCCATCTTGCGGATGCGGCGCGCGTTGGAGGAGTATCGCCTGCTTGGCGTCAAGACCACCATCCCCTTTCATCAGCGCATCCTCGACTCGCACCGCTTCATGGCCGGCAACTTCGACACCCGCTTCATCGAAGACCGCTTCAGCTTGCAGGAGATGGAAGAGGGATTGGCGACCCACCCCGACATCGCCGCCATCATGGCCACGCTGGTCGCTCACCGGCAGACGCAACACGCCGCCCAACTGGTGCAACGCGGTGAGCGCGACACCAGCAACTGGAAGTGGGTGGGACGCTATGAAAGAATGCATCGGTGATTGAGTGGAATTGGCGTCCGGCCGCTACGAACGGATGCACCGGTGAGTGGTCGTGACGAATGAGTCCGCGGCTGTCCACCCGACCAAACAGCGCCGCAACCTACCTGGCTACACAGCCGTGAACGTGCCAGTGTGGCGTATGCCGTCACGCGCCCTGTGGGGGCTTTTGGCTGCGTATGCCGCCCTTAGCCTCGGGTACAACTTCGTCCAGCCTCCATTTGAGATGTCGGACGAGTTTGCCCATTTCCGCTACGTCCGCTTCCTCATTGAGGAACAACGCTTCCCGGTTTTTGAGGCGGGTGATCGTTCCGAGTATCATCAGCCGCCGCTGTATTACCTGCTGAGCGCCTCACTCTCGGCGCCGTTCCCGGCCGATGATCTGGCCGACTACCCTGGTCGTATCAACCCCTACGTCGGCTTTCGCAATTGGCAAACGGGCTTCGACAACAAGAATCTTTATCTGCATGGGCCATGGGATGCGTGGCCGTTCCACGATACGGCGCTGGCCGTGCGCGTTGCACGTTTGGCTTCACTCTTCGCCGGGGCGCTCACCGTGTTAGGCACCTATCAAGCCGCCCGGTATCTGTTGGATGAGTCCGGTGCATTGACCGCCGCTTCGCTGACCGCCTTCAACCCGATGTTCGTCAGCGTCAGTGGCTCAGTGCAGAACGATGCGGGCGCCGCCGCCGTTGGCACGCTGACACTCTGGCTGGGGCTGTGGTTGTATCACGCTGGACTCACTTCACGATCAGCGCTGGCGTGGGGGGCCGTGCTCGGGCTTGGAGCACTGACCAAACTTACAGCGGCGCTGCTGATTGTTCCGTCAGTCGCCATGATTCTGTTTTGGGGGCAGCAGCGTCGCATCCCGTTCTGGCGCATCGGGAGGTACCTGGCATTGTTCGGCTTAGGGGCGGGGCTGGTCGGTGGCGGTTGGTATGTGCGCAACCTCGTCCTCTATGGTGAGCCTACCGGCGTAGAGGTCAACGTCACCACTTACGGCGACCACACGTGGTGGGAGGGTTTGGCCTGGTGGCGCGATGCGATCCCCTACACATGGACAACGTACTGGGGTCGTATTGGGCACGGCGATCTGGTGCTGCCGGATTGGGTCTACGGGGGACTCGGTGTATTTGTCGTCTTCTCGGTCGTGGGTTTGGTCTGGCGGTTGTTCCGCCCCGGACGAGCCGACGCGGAACAGCGCCCGGCGCTGGCCTTTCTCCTGCTGGCGACCCTGACGGCTTTTCTGGGGTTGTTGGCCTACATCAGCCGCAGCCCCACCGGAGCGCAAGGCCGCTATCTCTTCACGGTCATGGCCGCGATTTCGATCCTGATCGTTTCGGGCTGGCAGCGATGGTTGCCCGAGCGTGCCCAGGTATTGCTGCTGAAGTTAACGATGGGTGGGATGGCGCTGTTCGCGACGCTGGTGCTGGCGGCATATCTGATCCCGGCCTACGGGCCACCGCCTCAACTGGCGGCCGTCCCAGCTTCGGCTTTCCCGGCCTCAGCCAATCTCGGAGGTGTCGCCGAGATCAAAGGATATGAGGTGACACCCCTCTCGACCACACGCGACAGCCAAATCTATCTCATTGTTTACTGGCAGCCGCTGGCGCGCACCGATCGGCCGTACTCCGTCTACGTTCATCTCTTGGATGAGTCTGGAACATTGATCGCACAGCGCGACACTTATCCGGGATTGGGCCGCGCCCCGACGACGGCGTGGGAGATCGGGAAGCTATTTGCAGATCGTTACCAAGTTATTATGCCGGATACGTCCCGCCTGCCCGGCACCCTCAATTGGAAAGTTGGACTGTGGCAAGCGGAGACGGGCGACTAGGCTTTTTTATTGGGCTCCGACGGGCAGCCCATCGATTCCGGCTTCGTATTCGAGACCGCTGTCCGATCAACCCGCTGAGCCGGAATGATGACGCCCCCTTCGCTCACACGGCTAGTGACCCGCCTGCGCGTTGATCCCGGGCTGATCGTTGCCGCCGCGTTGGGCCTGCTGGCCAGTTGGCCTTTACTCAGCCGGCCCGGTCTGCCTCAACTCACCGATGTGGAGCATCACATCTATCGCACGTTCGAAATCCTCACCGCCTGGCAAGCGGGGGTGTGGTATTTGCGTTGGGCCCCAGACCTGTATTACTCGTACGGTTATCCCGTCTTTCATTACTATGCCCCACTGACTTACTATCTGGCTGCGGCTTATGGGGCGCTCATCGGCGGGCCGGTGGCGGGGGTGAAGTTTGTGCTGGTATTGGCGTTGTACCTCGGCGCGCTGGGCTCGTACCTCTTCATTCGCGAATTGTGGGGCGTTTATGGGGGCATCATCGGCGCGGCCACGTATACGCTCTCGCCTTACTTCGTGTTTGTCGATCCATATCAACGCGGCGCAGTGCCCGAGACGTTGGCGCTGGGTCTTGGGCCGTGGCTCTTTTGGGCCATCATTCGTTTGGAGCGAACGCCCTCACTGCGCCGCATGGTCAGCGCGGCGTTTATCCTGGCCCTGCTGTCACTCGCGCACAATTTGATGTCCTTCGCGTTCCTGGGCGTGGTGCTGCTCTGGTTTGGCTTCGAACAACTCTTTGCCCGCAGAACGCGCATGGCAGACAGGCTCAGACTCTGGGCCGTGGTCGTTGGGGCCGTGGCGCTGGGCTTGGGGTTAACGGCGTTTATGTGGTTGCCGGCGGCATTGGAACGGGAAGCCGTTCAGTATAGTCGCGCGACTCAGCACACCCTCGACGATATCTGGAGACATTTCCTGCCGCTTTCGCAACTTATGGCGCCGGTCTCGCGAAACGATATGCTGGCGACGTTGGCCCCTCGGATCGGTGTGGCTCAGTGGGTGTTGGGTTTAATGGGCGCGGCTTCGGTCTGGCGGCGGCGCAAGCGGCGGGTCACCCTCGGGTTCTTCCTCATTTTGGCGCTCGGCTTAATC
>JBQTJD010000040.1:0-2231 GCA_052387475.1 Anaerolineales bacterium
TGACCGAACACTTACCCAAAGGCATTACCGCTCATCGCCGGACACCAGGCTATGTTCGACCTCAAGCGGTACCAACCTAGTTCAGCCAGCCCGCCGCCTAGTTTCCGCTGTTAGCGGAAACTAGAGTATCAAGAAGAAGCCCTCAAACCAAATAGTGCATGTCGGCCCGGCGGGATGAAGCTCGGACCAATGGACTGCGCCTGCAGCCACGCCGACCAACCCACCGGCGAATACCCCGACCGCGACCAACACGCCCGGCGCGGGCAGCTTCTGCCCGACGGTGCTGGACGACTTCAACCGCGCCAACGGCGCCATCAGCATCAATTGGTCCGGCTCGACCGGCGGCTACAGCATCGCCAGCAACCGCCTGGATGTGGGTGTCAGTGCCGGTGATATAAGTCACTTGAATGGCGGTTTAGAAAGTCACTCGTTTCGCGACTAGGATGTCTCCTGGCGAGGGTGTCGCCAGGAGGTATCGCATGATCCGAAAGGAGGACTTTGCCGTGATGAAATCACTCGCGCAGCGCGGTGTCTATCTGAAAGACATCGCCCAGGAACTGGGAGTGCATCCCAGAACGGTCAGCCGGGCGCTGAAGCGGAATGGGGCGCCGGAGCGCGACCGGAAACGGTCGGAGAGTAAGCTCGACCCGTACAAAGCGACGATCGATCGCCTGCTCTCGGAAGGGGTGTGGAATGCCAAGGTAATCTGGCGTGAGATCCAGGCGGAGGGCTACACCGGTCGGTACACCATTCTGCGCGATTACATTCAGCCCAAACGCGCCCTGCGCCCGGGCCGGGCGACGGTGCGCTTTGAGACGGCGCCGGGCCAGCAACTGCAGAGCGACTGGGGTGAAATCGAAGTCGAGATCGCCGGTCAGGCGACGAGCGTCGCCTTCATCGTCAACACTCTGGGCTACTCGCGCCGCTTTCACTTCTGGTGCACCGACCGGCAGGACGCCGAGCACACCTACGAAGGCCTGATCCGCAGCTTCGAGTACTTCGGTGGCGTGACCCGCGAAGTGCTGGTCGACAACCAGAAGAGCGCCGTGCTGTTGCCGTCCAACCACGGCCAGCCGCGCTTCAACGAGCGGTTTCTCGACCTGGCCGGGCATTATGGCTTCACGCCGCGGGCCTGCCGGCCGTATCGGGCGCAGACCAAAGGCAAAGACGAGCGCATGGTCGGCTACGTCAAGGGCAACTTCTTCGTGCGCTATCGCGCCTTCGAGAGTTGGGCGCATCTGAATCAGTTGGCCGAACGCTGGCTGGCCGAAGAAGCCGACCCGCGCGTGCATGGCACCTTGAAAGAAGTTGTGGCCGCGCGCTTTGCCCGGGAACAGCCCGCCCTGGGGCCGCTCCCCCCTCAACGCTACGACACCGCCTATCACGAGACACGCCAGGTGAGTTGGGATGCCTACATTGAAGTCCGGGGCAATCGCTACAGCGTGCCGGCGGTCCTGGCCGGGCAGCCAGTCGCGGTGCGCATTGGCCTGGACGACCACCTGCAGGTCTACGCCGGCGAGCAACTGGTCGCCAGCCATACCCTGCAAAATGCCCGCACTGGCTGGGTGACCGTGCCGGAACATCACGCCGCGCTGTGGCAGCAGACACTTGGCGTGGAGCACCGCCCCTTGGCGGTGTATGAGGAGGTGGCCACATGGAGCTGAGCCTTCTCCTCGAACGGTTGAAACTGGACCACCTGGAAGCGCAGTTGGACGCGGTCTGCGAGCAAGGCGCCAGCCAGCAACTGGATTACAAGCATTTCCTGGCGCAGGCCTTGGACGTCGAGTGGCAGGGCCGCTCGCGGCGTGGCACCGAGGCGCGCTTACGCCTGGCCCGCTTCCCCTGGCTCAAGACCCTGGAACAGTTTGACTTCGACTTCCAACCCAGCCTCGATCGGCGACAAGTGCGCGAACTCGCCGGCCTGAGCTTCGTCGAGCTCACCCACAACATGATCGTGCTGGGCCCGCCCGGGGTCGGGAAGACCCATCTCTCGATTGGGCTTGGGATTAAGGCGGTAGAAGCCGGCTACTCGGTGCTGTTCCTGACCCTGGAAAGTCTGATGACCCGCTTGTTGAAAGCGCAGCACGAAAACCGCCTGGAGCGCACCCTTCAGCAGCTCGGCTATCCCAAAGTCGTGATCGTCGATGAGATCGGCTATCTGCCGCTCTCGCGCGAGGACGCCAGCTTGTTCTTCCGGCTCGTCGCGCGGCGCTACGAACGCGGCAGCTTGA
>JBQTJD010000041.1:0-2458 GCA_052387475.1 Anaerolineales bacterium
CGCGCGCCAGCGGGCTCCACGGGATAATCCCTATTCCCTCTGCCCGACAAAGAGAAATCATTTCTCGTTCCTCCTCACGGTACACGAGGTTGTAATGATTTTGCATCGAGACGAAGCGCGTCCAGCCGCGTTGGCCGGCGATGTGCAGAGCCTTGGCGAACTGCCACGCGTACATGCTGCTCGCGCCGATATAGCGCGCCTTGCCTGCCTTCACCACATCGTGCAATGCTTCGAGCGTTTCCTCAATGGGCGTCTCTTTATCCCAGCGATGGATCTGATACAAGTCCACGTAATCGGTGCTGAGGCGTTTGAGCGAGGCGTCAATCGAGTCGAAGATGTGCTTGCGCGACAGGCCGCCCTGGTTGGGTTTGGGGCCCATGGTGCCATGCACTTTCGTGGCGATGACGACCTCATCTCGTTTCGCGAAATCGCGCAACGCGTGGCCGGTGATCGTCTCGCTCACCCCCAACGAGTACACGTTGGCCGTGTCGAAGAAGTTGATGCCCAACTCCAGTGCGCGTTGGATGAAAGGCCGGCTTTCCGTTTCATCGAGCACCCAATCGCGCCATTGCTTTGAGCCATACGTCATCATGCCGAGACAGATGCGCGAGACTTTCAGGCCGGTGTTGCCGAGGTTGATGTATTCCATTTTGATCTCCATTTTGAACCGCGAAGACGCAGGCGAACTTGTTCGCACGAGCGCGAAGTTTTCTTTGCGGCCTTTGCGTCTTCGCGGCTAGCTTCCCACCAACTTTTCAAGCGCTGCCATCGTCGCCGGGATCACTTTTGGCGGGGCGAAACGCGAGGTGATGCTCTCCGTGTCTTTCAACCCGTTGCCGGTGACGACACACACCACCGTCTTGCCGCGCACGTCCATCCGCCCGGCGTGCACTTCTTTCACCAGGCCGGCTGCGCCCGCCGCCGAGGCCGGCTCGCACCACACGCCTTCACTCGCCAAACGCTGCTGCATCGCCAGAATCTCCGCATCGCTCACGGCAATGAGGCGGCCATCCGACTCGTCTGCTGCTTGCAGCGCCTGCTCGCCACGCGCGGGACGCCCGATGCGGATGGCGGTGGCAATCGTTTCCGGCCTGTCCACCGCATGGCCGAGCACGAGCGGGGCCGCGCCTTCTGCCTGCACCCCGAGCAGTTGCGGCAGGTTCGCGCTGCGTCCGGCCACGTGATACTCCACAAAACCCTTCCAGTACGCGCTGATGTTGCCGGCATTGCCCACCGGCAAACATAGCCAATCGGGCGCGCGGCCCAACTCATCCACCAATTCAAACGCGCCGGTCTTCTGGCCTTCGAGGCGGTGCGGGTTGATGGAGTTCACGAGCGCAATCGGGCGCTTCTGTGAAATCTCTCGCACCATCGCCAGCGCGTCATCGAACGAGCCTTGCACCTGGATGACGGTTGCGCCGTAGGCCATCGCACCCGCCAGCTTACCCGCCGCCACTTTGCCCTCCGGGATGAGGACGTAGCATACGATCCCGGCCCGCGCCGCGTATGCCGCCGCTGAGGCGGCGGTGTTGCCGGTGGAAGCGCACATGCAGGCCGTTGCGCCCTCGGCCACTGCTGCCGTCATCGCCACCGTCATGCCGCGATCTTTGAACGAGCCGGTGGGATTGAGTCCCTCAAACTTCAAGCGCAGATCGCAGCCGAGTTCCGCACTAAGGCGCGGCGCGGGGATGAGGGGTGTATTGCCTTCGAGCAGCGTGATGGGGACGGCGTCGTTGGGGAGGTTGGTGAGGAAATCGCGATAGCGCGTGATGAGGCCGTTGTAAGGCATGACGCGGCGATTATAAACGAGGCGGTACTCCGATTTTGCTTGACGTTCCCTCCCCCCGCGCCTACAATCCCTCCCGCCCCATCACTCACTCTCGGAGACTCCATGTCCGATTACCTCTTCCGCGGCTCGCTGCGCGAACTTGATCCCGACGTGTACGAACTGGCGCAGATCGAGGCCGAGCGGCAGTATCACAAACTCATCCTCATCCCATCCGAATCCACCGCGCCCAACGCCGTGCTCGAAGGACTCAGCACCCGCTTCCACAACTTGTACGCCGAGGGTTACCCGGATGAGGACACGCGCTGGATGAGCGAGGGTGAGATTTTGGATTACGAAACGCGGCTTGGCCATGCCCGCCGCTATAGTGACCCGCGTTATTACAAAGGCGTCGAGTACGCAAACATCATCGAGGCGCTGGCTCGACGCCGCTGCGCCGAGGTCTTCGCCGGCAACGGCCTAAGAGCCGATCAACTGTATGTGAATGTGCAGGCGCTTTCCGGCGCGCCGGCCAACAACGCCGTATACAACGCCCTCGTCAATCCCGGCGATACCGTGATGGGCATGAATTTGATGTTTGGCGGGCACCTCACTCACGGCTCACCGGCCAACCGCTCCGGCAAGTATTACAAGATCGTGCCATACACCATCAACGAAGCCACTGGCCGCATT
>JBQTJD010000042.1:0-6667 GCA_052387475.1 Anaerolineales bacterium
TGGCTTGAAATTTCATTTTCCCGCAATCATACTCGTGGCCTTATCGCTCGCTTGCAAAACGCTCACCGCACCGCTGGCCAGCGAAAAGCCTAGGGTTTCGCCGCCCGGCTCCACCGGGCCGCCCACACCACCCCACGTCTATCCCATTGATGGCCCGACCGGCCTCACCCGCGCCGATCCTTTCACCGCCGGGGCCGTCGCTGTCACTCCGAACTGGGAAGTCGAAATCATCGAAAGCGTGCGCGGCGTGCGGGCCTGGCAGATGTTGCGCGACGCCAATCAATTCAACGACCCCGCGCCCGAAGGAGGCGAGTACGTGCTGGTATACGCGCGGGTGACGAGCACGCACACCGATGGCGCGACACACGAGGTGTATGCGACCGACCTCAAGCTCACCGGCGACCAGTTGATCCGTTACTTCAAAGCCGATGGCGTACCGCCCGAGCCGACGCTCGAAGGTGAACTGAGCAACGGCGAAAGCGCCGAAGGCTGGACGGTCTTCCTCGTGGCGGAGGCTGAGCGCAATTTGATTGTGATCGTGGACGTGTTGAGTGATGAAGGCTCGGAGGACGTTCTTGAACCGGCCGCCCTCAACCGCACAGCGGTCACACCGGATTGGGAGATCACGGTGCTGGAAGCGGTACGCGGCGCGGAGGCGTACGACATGGCGAAGGAAACCAATCAGTACAACGACCCGCCCGCCGAGGGCATGGAATACATCGCGGTGAAAGTACGGGCGCGTTATATCAGCACCGAGGATGAAGCCGTGTGGCTCGATAGCGGCTACTTTCAAACATTGGGCAGCGATAGCGTCGAATACAGCGCGCCGCCGGTCGTGGACCCGGAGCCGGCGCTCGATGTGACGCTTTACCCCGGCGGCGCGTATACCGGTTGGGTGGTGGTGCAGGCGAAGATCGACGATCCGACTCTGTTGGTCTTCCAACCCTTTGTTGATTTTGAGAAAATCAACCGGCGCTACTTTGCGCTCAACCCCTGAAAGGATAGGCCCATGGTCACTCGCATCGTTGTCCGCAGCCTTCGCATGTGGATGATTGCTCTGTTGGCCCTCCTCCCGCTTCACCCGGCAAGCGCAAAAGGAGAGCCGCCCATTCAGCCACGCGGGCAGCCACAGGCTGACGCACCGATCGGGGTGGCGGCCATCTTCACCGTCAACAGCACCGCCGATGCGGTGGATACCAACATCGGCAACGGCGTGTGTGCAACGGCCGGGAGTGTTTGCACCTTGCGCGCCGCCATTCAGGAGGCCAACTTCACCGCCGCCGCCGACACCATCAACTTACCAGGCGGAACGTACACGCTCAGCCTCACTGGTGCGAATGAGGACTTTGCTGACACCGGTGATCTGGATATCCTGGATGACCTGACCATTGTGGGCGCCATCCCGTTTCCAGTGATTGATGGCGGCGGCGCAGACCGCGTCTTCGACATTTACAACCCGGCCGACGTTACCCTGCAACTCGTCTCAATTCAAAACGGTCGCGCGGCGAGCGGTGGGCTTTACGGCAACCTGGGTGGTGGTCTGATCACGGATGCCGGCATCACCGTGACACTGAACAACGTGCTCGTTTACAGCAACACCGCCACTGATGGAGGCGGCATTCACAATTTCAACACCTCCAGCCGGCTCGTCATCAACAACACTTCAATTCGCAGTAACACATCGTCCAACAACGGGGCGGGTGTTTTCAATGCAGGCCGGCTGACCCTCGGCAATTCTGCGCTGGCTTTCAACAACAGTTCCGGCTCGGGCGGCGGCATTCAAAATCCCGTGGGCGCCACCCTGACGATGACCACCAGCTACCTGGAATTTAACCAGGCCGGCAACGGCGGCGGGCTCAACAATACCGGGACAGCGGTAATCACCAACAGCGAAATTTCCCTCAACACGGCTGTGGGGAATGGCGGCGCTGTTGGAAACCTCGGCGGCACGTTGACGATCACCAATACCACCCTCAGCTTCAACACCGCCAACTTGACCGGCGGGGCGATCTCCACGAACGGCAGCGCCGTGCTCGCCAATGTCACCATCTACAGCAACACCGCGCCGGTGGGTCAGGGCGGCGGCATCTTTACCGGGGGCACCACTCAGTTGAGAAATACCCTCCTGGCCGACAACACCGGCGGCAACTGCAATGCCGCGCCGCTTTCGTTTGGAAACAACCTGGACTCGGCCAATACCTGCGGCCTCGGCGGCAGCGGTGATCTCATCAACACCAACCCACTGCTCGACCCGGTGCTCAGGCCCAACGGCGGTGGCAGTGCCTACACCCATGCGCTGTTCCCCGGCAGCCCGGCCATTGATCGCGGCAACAACAGCGCTTGCCCGGCGGGCGACCAGCGCGGAGTGGCGCGGGTGGACGGCAACCTTGACGGCAGCGTGGTGTGCGACATCGGCGCGTTTGAGTTTGAGTTGCTCAAGGTTTACCTGCCACTCATCCTCAAGTCACCATGATCCCTCAACTGCGCGGCGCGAATGCCATCCTGACCGGCGGGTCGCAGGGCCTCGGCCCGCTCATCGCGCGCGAGTTGGCGCGGGCGGGCGTCAACCTCGCCCTGGCCGCCCGCTCCGCCGAAAAACTCAAAGCCGTGGCCGATGAAGTCGCACAGTTGGGTGTGGCCGTCGTCGCCATCCCCACCGACCTCACGCGCGAAGCCGACCGGCTCAATCTCATCCAGCGCGCCGAGGATGCGCTCGGCCCGATTGACATCCTCATCAACAACGCCGGCCTCATGGATAACGGCGCATTCGTGCGCAAGACCCCGGCGGAAATCGAGGCCATGATCACGACCAACCTCACCGCGCCGCTGCTGCTCACGCGCGCGGTGTTGCCCGGGATGTTGGAGCGGCGGCGCGGGCACATCGTCAATATATCATCGACTGCCGGTGGGGCCTTTGCAAGTTACACCGGAACCTACGCGGCCACGAAGGCGGCGCTACGCTCGTGGAATACTGCGCTCAGAGTCGAATTGGAGGGTACGGGCGTCAGCACGAGTGCGGTGTTGCCCGGCTACGTCACCGAGGTGGGAGTGTTCGCCGTGCTGAACGCTCGCGCCCATTGGCTTTTCGGCACGATCAAACCGGAGGCCGTCACGCGCGGTGTGCTGCGTTCATTGCAACGCGATGAGATCGAAGTCATCGTCAACCCAATGCCGATGCGTCCGCTGTTCATCCTGTTTGCGCTTTCGCCGAGGCTGGCGATTGCAATCGGTCGTGCGCTGGGCGTGCTGAAATCGTGGAGGCAACTCTACGATGGGGAGCGAGAGTAAGCCGTGGCGGCGCGCAAGATATATCTCGACGACATCCCGCTGAGCGAGGCATGGGCGAGGCTGGTCGCCGCGCTGGAGGCCGCTGGCCGCTGGGGGCCGCTCGAAGCCGAGAGCGTGCAACTCGAAGACGCTTTGGGCCGCGTCACGGCGGAGCCGGTGTGGGCCAGGCTCTCCGCCCCGCACTATCACTCTTCGGCGATGGATGGCTATGCGGTGCGCGCCGCCGATACCGCCGCCGCCGATGACAACCATCCGGTGCGCCTCGCGCTCGACACGCAGGCCAAATATGTGGATACCGGCGACCCGATGCCACAGTGGACGGATGCGGTCGTTCCAATTGAAAATGCGCAGGCTTTAGGGTTGAGGGGTGAGGGATTAGGGGATCAATCCCTAATCCCTAATCCTTCTTCACCGACGCATATCGAAATCCGAGCAAGCGTCGCGCCACGACAACATGTGCGGCTGATGGGCGAGGATATGGTTGCAACTGAGTTGGTGTTGCCCGCGAACCACACGTTGCGGCCGGTTGATCTCGGAGCGCTGGCCGGGTGCGGGCACACTGCGGTCTCGGTGTATCGCCAGCCGCGGGTTGCCATTATCCCGACAGGCACTGAGTTGGTCGCAGCCGGCACGCCGGTGAAGCCCGGCGACATCGTCGAATACAACTCACTCGTGCTGGCTGCGCAGGTGGAGCAGTGGGGCGGCCTCGCCACGCGTTATCCCATCGTGCCCGATGACTTTGAACGCATCAAGACTACCCTAGCCGAGGCCGCCGCCACGCACGACCTCGTGCTCCTCAATGCCGGCTCCTCGGCGGGGTCGGAGGACTTTAGCGCGCAGGTCGTCGAGGCGCTGGGCACGTTGCTCGTTCATGGCATCGCCGTGCGGCCGGGGCATCCCGTCATCATCGGAGTGATCAAGGGTGAGGGATTAGGGGTTAATCCCCAATCTCCAATCCCTATCATCGGCATCCCCGGTTACCCGGTCAGTGCGGCCCTCACCGGCGAAATCTTCGTCGAGCCGCTGCTGGCCCAGTGGCGCGGGCAGACGCCGGCTCAACCGCCAACGCTGATGGCCACGGTCACGCGCAAAATCCTCTCGCCGCTGGGCGATGATGAATACGTGCGGGTCACCGTCGGGCAAGTGGGCGAGCGAGTGGTGGCGACGCCGCTCTCGCGCGGGGCGGGCGTCATCACCTCACTCGTGCGGGCGGATGGCATCGTGAAGATTCCGCGCCACAGTGAAGGCCTGAATGCCGGCGACAGCGTCACAGTGCATCTCTACCGTTCGCCGGAGGCGATTGCGCGCACGCTGGTGCACATCGGCTCGCACGATCTCACGCTCGATCTGCTGGCACAGTTTTTGGCCGAACGCGGCAGCGGGCTTTCATCGGCGAACGTCGGCAGCCAGGGCGGGCTGGTGGCGTTGCGGCGCGGCGAGTGTCACTTTGCGGGCAGTCACTTGCTCGACCCGGCAACGGGTGAGTACAACGTCGCCGATGTGAAGCGCTATCTACCCGATACCCCGGTGGTGCTCGTCACGCTGGTGGGCCGCGAGCAGGGGTTGATCGTGCCGGCTGGCAACCCGAAGCGCATCTACACGCTGGCCGATCTGTATCGCGACGACGTACGTTTTGTGAATCGCCAGCGCGGCGCGGGCACGCGGGTGCTGCTTGATTTTGAGATCGGCAAACTGGCGTTCAAGACCCGCGGCATCAAAGGCTACGACTTCGAGGAGTATACGCACCTGGCCGTGGCGGCAGCGGTGCAGTCGGGCGCGGCGGATTGCGGGCTGGGCATCGCCGCTGCCGCGCGTGCGCTCGAATTGGATTTTGTGTCGCTGTTCAAGGAGCGCTATGACCTCGTCATCCCGCGCGAGCATTACGATGCGCCGCTGCTGCGCCCGTTGCTCGACATGCTGCACGACGCGCGTTTCAAAGCTGAGGTGCAGAAACTGCCAGGTTACGATGTGCGGCACATGGGGGATGTGACTCGGCTGGCTTGAGTCATCCAACAGTTGGCACTCTCCATCTGACGCAATCCATCGGCCCGGCACACTCTTGCTACACTCAGCGCATCACATCGAACGCTGAGGAAATTATGCTCCGCCGCTCGCTCTTCGCTCACCTGCCCGCACTCAACCTGGCCCGGCTGCTGCCCTTTCGCAAGACCGCGCCGCTGACGGGTGGCGATGCCCGCCTGCGTTTTCAATTCGCCTCTGCCGGACAACTATTGCATTCGACCGATAGGGGTCGCACGTGGGCCGAAGCTCTCACGTTGGAACCCGGCTACAAGAGTTTGCAGCTATGGCAGCATGGCGTCGAAACACACCTGCGGCTCGAGTACGGCGACCACTGCGTTGAAATGCTCTCCACCGATGGAGCGCACTGGCAAACGCTATAGCTTACGCCATCCAATTTTGATAAAAGGCCGGGCGCATTTCAGATTTTTGGTCGCCCGCTCCCCGTCCGCGTCCTCGCGGACGGATGTCCTGCCAGAGCGCCCGCGAGGACGCGGGCTTGGAGCAAACCGACCACGATTGAGAAATGCACCCAAAAGGCCCGCCATCGTGCGGGCTTTTTTATTCCTCGCGTACAATGCGTCCGTGTCACTCCGTATTCGTCCATGTCCCACAAACTTATGAATTGGCAAAGAACCCTCCCCGTCCTCACGTCCATCGCCATCATCTTGATTGTTGCCCTGTTGCGCGACCGCTCACGCACGGTGGCCGCTCTGCTGGCGACGATGCCGATCAACATCCCGCTGGCGCTGTGGGTGATTTCGAGCGGGAGCGATAACGATCCGCAAGTGCTGAGCGACACCATCCGCACTATGTTCATCGGGCTGATACCGGGCTTTGTGTGGTTGGGCGTGGTGCTATGGCTGACGCGCGCCGGGTGGATGATCCTGCCGGCGATGGGTGCGGGCTACGTGGCGTGGGCGGTGCTCATTGCGGGGATGTTTGCGCTGGGGGTGTTGGCGTGGCCGAAAGCATGAGTGTTGCGCCTGTCACCCTGAGCGCGTTGGCGCGGTCTTTGACTTACCCGACCGCTTGCGCGTGAAGGGCGACATCAACTGCGTAACTCGTGCCCGGTTACCCGTGTTTGACTTTTTCCAAGTTCTCCAAGAATTCCTTCACCACGCCAATGTACTCCTCAAACTGATCGTACCGCACATTGTGGCCGGCGTTGGGGATTTGGGCCCACTGGCCGTGCGCGGAGAGGCGAACCGCTTCTTCGGCCCGTGCGCGGCTGACGATGCCATCGCGCCCACCCCCCTGCTCGCCGATGAGGAGCAGCCACGGACAGCGGAACGCCGAGGCCAGTTCGTGCCACGGTGCGAAATCCCAGGTGAGGTCGGTGAGCAGCCGCATATCCATT
>JBQTJD010000043.1:0-3087 GCA_052387475.1 Anaerolineales bacterium
GGCCACGGCGGCATGGGCACGATCTATCGCGCCCACGATCAAGTGCTCGACCGCGCGGTGGCGATTAAAGTCCTCAACGAAACCGGCCTCGGTACGGAGGGGAAGGGCCGGCTGTTGCGCGAGGCCCGCTCCGCTGCGCGGCTCAACCATCCCAACATCGTCAGCGTATATGATGCGGGCGAGGCAGACGGGAAACCGTATATTGTAATGGAGCTCGTCGAAGGCGAGTCGCTCTACACTCGCTGGCCGCTGCCCCTCGCCGACATCGTCTCCATCGCGCGGCAAATCTGCGCCGCGCTTGATCATGCCCACAGCCACGGCGTCATCCACCGCGACCTCAAGCCTGAAAATGTGTTAGTTTCCCCTCTCCCCTCGGGAGAGGGGTTAGGGGTGAGGGCAAAGCTCACGGATTTTGGACTCGCCCGTTCGGTCGCCTCGCGGCTCACCACCGAAGGCACCGTCACCGGCACGGTCTTTTACCTCGCGCCCGAGTTGGCATTGGGGCAGGAACTCGATGGCCGCACGGACTTGTATGCGCTGGGCGTGTTGTTGTACGAAATGACGACCGGCAAACTACCGTTCGGCGGCGATGACCCGGTCACCATCATCTCGCAACATCTCTATGCCGCGGTCGTGCCGCCGCGCGCACACAACGCCGAAATCCCACTGGCGCTCGAAAGCGTGATCTTACGCTTACTGAGCAAAAGCCCGGCTGACCGCCCCCAGTCCGCAAAGGCTGTGGCGCAACTACTCGAGCATTGGGATTCGGGGACGGTGGCGGAGGCAGAAGCGCAAGCCACTTTGTCGGTGCTGGATCGTGTGGTGCGCGGGCGGATGGTGGGCCGCGAGCGTGAACTGGGCGAGGCCGTCGCGCTGTGGCGGCGCGCTCTGGCGGGCGACGGCCATGTGCTCCTCGTCAGCGGTGAGCCAGGCATCGGCAAGACGCGCTTGGTGCGTGAACTCACCACCCTGGCCGAAGTCTCCGGCGCGACGGTGTTGCGCGGGGAGGCTTACGCCGAAGGCGGCGCACCATACTCACCGCTGGCGCAGATGTGGCGCGAGCTGACGCGCAGCAATCGGCTGGCCGCCGAGGGAGACAGCGTGACGGCTAAGGGCATCACGCTGCCGGCCAACGTCCTCGACGATCTCTTGAGCATCGCTCCGGAATTGCGGGTCAATGGCTCACCCGATCAGCGCGAGCCGTTGCTCGACGCACAGGCCGAGCAGCAACGGCTGTTCGAGGCCGGGGTCACGGTCATCCATCGGCTGACGGCGGCCGCCCCCGTGCTGCTCGTGCTTGAGGACGCGCACTGGGCCGATAGCGGCACGCTATTCGCCTTGCGGCACATCGCCCGCCGCTCATCCCATCGCCGCCTGCTCATCGTCATCACCTATCGCGAAGTGGAAATTGACGAGGCCTGTTGCCTGCCCGACGTCATCCACGATCTCAATCGCGAACGGCTTTCGACCCGCCTCAAGCTCACCCGCCTCAGCCACGCGCAAGTGCATAGCTTGTTGGCCGTGATGTTTGCCCTGCCCGAGGCCGAGATCACGGGCGAGTTGCTGGATGGGCTGTATCGCGAAACCGAGGGCAATCCGTTTTTCCTCGAGGAGGTCTGCAAGGCCCTGCTCGAGGATGGGCAGATTTATTTCACGGATGGCCGCTGGCAGCGCGTGCTCACGTCGGAGTTGCGTATCCCGCAGAGCGTGCGCGTCACCATTCACGCCCGCCTCGGCAAATTGCCCGAGCCGGCGCAGGAGGCGTTGCGGCTGGCCGCGATCCTCGGGCGCGAGTTTGATTTCGATACGTTGCAAGCTGCCAGCGGGGTGGGTGAGGATGTCTTGATTGAAGCGCTCGAAAGCGCGACCCGCGCGCAGATCGTCGCCGAGTCGCGCAACGGCCATGCGCTGACCTTCACCTTTGCCCACGCCCTCATCCCCTCCACATTGCGTGAGAGCATGAGCGGCCCACGCTTGCGGGTGTTGCACCGGCGTGCGGCTTCGGCCATTGAACGCCTGCGCCCCGACGACTTCGAGACGCTGGCCTACCACGCCAGCCAGGCCGGGGATGATGACCGCGCGCACGGCTACTTCCGCCGGGCCGGTGACCGCGCGCTGGCAGTGTTTGCCAACCAGGAAGCCGAACGCTACTTTCGCGCCGCGCTCGATTTGTTTCCGCTTGAAGGCGAGGCGGGCGCGTCAGAAAAAGCGCCGCTGTGCGGGGGGATGGGCGAGGCGCTCTTCCGCCAGGCCCGCTACCCTGAAGCAGTAACGTGCTGGCAACAAGCCGCCGATCTATACCAGCGGGTCGCTGATTTTGACCGGGCGGCCTATCACGTCGCGCGCCAGACGCGGGCGCTGTGGTATGTGGGGGATAAAGCCAGAGCATTGCAGGTGAGTCGCGAAGCCCTCGACACATTTGCGCGTGAGCCGGAGACCGCCGGCCTCGCGGCGCTGTTGCACGAGACCGGACGCGCGTATTTTTTCAGCGCGCAGCGCGAGACCGATCTCCCCCCCGAGGCCCGCGATTACTGCCAGCAGGCGTTGACGCTGGCCGAACACTTTGGGCTGGTGGAGATTCAGGCCGAGAGCCTGACCACCCTCGGGCTGATTGCGGGGCAAAGCACAGCGGAGGGTCAGGCGCTGTTGCAAAAAGCCATTGACCTCACCGAGCCGGTCGGGTTGTACGCTGCCGCCGCGCGCGCCTACCTGAACATGAGCGGTGGGGTGATCAATTATGAGGGCGATTTGTCGCGCGCACGCCACCTCATGCGACACGCCGCCGACCTCTATCGCCGCACCGGGCAGACGTTTGTGGCGTTGGAAATGCAGCTCGGCGCCGAGGAGGCCTCGCTGCTGTTTGGCGACTTTGAAACGGTGGAGCGCACGCTGCAAACCGTCCGGCAGGAAGCCCGCACGCTGCCGGATGCGCCTGCCATCAACCTGATGGCCGATGCGGTCGAAGTGGATCTGCTCGTCTTTCGCGGTGAGTGGGAGGCGGCGCTGGAATTGTTGCAGCAGGTGCTGGCCCATGCTGAGCAACTGGGCGGCAAGTCGAAATACATCAAGCTTCATCACATCCAGCTT
>JBQTJD010000044.1:0-11372 GCA_052387475.1 Anaerolineales bacterium
TGCGTGAACGTGTCTTTGGCCTGCTGGCGTTTGTACGGGATGACGAACAGGCCAATCACCGCCAGCACGCTGGCCGCCAGAATGCCCGTCACATCCAGCGCGGTGGTCGTCACCAGACTCACAATCAGCGCGCCCAGACCGACCGCGGCGGCTTCCAGACCGGCGGTCTGCAAGACGGCGGTCTCCACACCGGAGGCCAGGTTGCGCGCCTCGGCCTCGCGGTCGTACGAATCCACAATCGTCTGCGCGGTCTTGCCGACGGTGTCAACCAGCGAGCGGCGACGCGCCTCGAGCGGGGCGGCGGCCTCGCCGACCAGTTGCGCGCTGTAGCGTGCTTGCCGCTTCTGCAAAAACCCCATCACTGTCTGCCACTGGCGCAGGTCTTTGTCCACCAGCCAATCAATCATGCGCCGCACATTCCGCTCGATCTCTTCCGGCACTTCAGCCAGCACTTCCCTCTCAAACTTCAGCCGCACCTGGTCGCCGCGCGTCAATTCAATGATGTTGGTCAGCCGCAGCGTCTTATCAAAGAAATCATTCCCGCGCGCTTGCAGTCGCAGCAGCGTCGTTTCGATTTCGGCCAGGCGTGGGGTCAACTCATTCGCTAACTCGCGCTCATACCCTGTCACCGTTGCATCGAGCGACTCTACTGTGTCTTTGTCTTCCTTCAGCACCTCGGCGTCAGTGTTGGCCGCCGCATACGTCTCTTCGATGATGCGGCTGGCGACGCCCAGCGGATTGCTGAACTTAAGTTGCAGGCGAGCCGCGTCGTCGAGCGTCTCGGTGATGTAGCGTTCCAGCGCCTCGAGGCCGGAGGCGGCGCGCAGACGGGCCTTCTCCTGCAAGTCCGCCGTCTCCCGTGCCTGTTGCGCCAGCCGCGCGGAGACGGGGAAAAAGTCCGGCGTCACACCCAGCACCGTGCGCGCGTGCGTCAACACGAACTCGCGCACTTCGTTGAGTTCGTTTTCGTTGGCAAAGATGTCGGCTTTGTTGAGCACCAGCACGACCTTCTTGCCCCAGTCGCGGATGCGTTCGAGAAACTGGCGCTCGCTTTCGGTCATCGGTCGCTCGGCGGCGGTGATGAAGAGCACCAGGTCACTGCGCGGCACAAACTCGTTCGTCAGCCGCTCGTGCTGGCGGATAACGGCGTTGGTTCCCGGCGTATCCACAATGTTGAGTTCGCGCAGCAGGGTGAGCGGATGTGTGTACGTGGCGAAGCTCTCATCTACAATCTGCTCCGCGATTTTCGCCCCCCACTTCACTAGCGTCACGCGCGCGGTAGTAGGCGTCACGCCTTCGGCCATCACCTTTTCGCCGAGCAGGGCGTTGAGCAGCGAGCTTTTGCCGGCGTTGAACTCGCCGACTACGACGATGAGGAACAGCTCGTCGAGTTGCAGGATGGCTTTTTGCAGCGTCGTCAGCGTCTCGCGCGGCACATCCAGTTCGCTCAGCGCCAGCCGGATGTCGGCCAGCGCGTCTTTTTCTTCGCGCAGGAATTGGGCCTGATCGTCTTTAAGAAGTTGCATGGTTCGTCATTGATTGTGGAATTGATGTGGTTCGTTTACGATTGAGTGAGCAACGTCGTTGCGATTTCCTGAATCAGAAATGTCAGATTGGGCGCGTCAAGTGAGAGACCGGGCGCTGGGATGCGATTGTGTTTCAGATTGGGCGGGATGTGTTTGTGATGAGGGTGCGTGCCGGCCAGCGTGGGGTCGTTGGGGTGCGGTTGTGAGTCGTACCAGAACAGCTTGTCATTGCCGCGCCAGACCTCATACCCATAGTCTACGATGTGCAGCGGCCCATCGTCCCAGGCCAGTCGCTCGTACGCCGTGAGCCGATAATCGCCGGGCCACAACACTTCTCCTGTCAGTTCGGCATAAAACCGCCCGCGCTGCGCGAGCACGAGTGTGGACGATTGAATAGACGGGTGCTGCTGGGCAAGCGTATAAACGAACAGTTCGCAATCACGCAGCGATTGGAATGGGTTCATGGCGCGCGGTCTTTTCAATCATCGCGGCGGTAGTGGGCAACTGCGCGCGCATCGCCTCAATCGTTTTCTCGTACTGCTCGCGGCGACGCAGCCAGAGTCTGTACGCGCTGGCCCAGGCTGCCCAGTCGCGCACCCAGCCATCGTCGGGCGGTTCCTCGCCCGCAGTATAGGATTGATAAAAGGTTTCGGTCAGCACGCCATATTTACGTTCATACACGCGCATCTCATCGGTCAATGCGTAAATATCGTGGAGCAAATCGTTCAGCGTCATAGCGCTTCTCCCGTAACTACCGACGATTATAACCGCGCCATTGCCCAGACACAATTGGGAGATTGAGCGATTACAATCACGCAATCATCAAATCAATTAATGGAGCTTGAATGTCCATCAAAGCCGTCATCTTCGATATTGGCGGAGTGCTGGTGCGCACCGAAGACCTCGAGCCGCGCCGTGTGTGGGAACGCCGGTTTGGTTTGCCGGATTGGGGGCTGGCGCAAATCGTGTTTGAGGGGCCAGTGGCCGTCAGCGCCACGCTCGGGCACGCCGACCTCGACGCGATATGGGAGGTAGTGCGCCAATGCCTCAACCTCACCCCTGGCGAACTGGCCCAACTGCGCGAGGAGTTTTGGGTCGGTGATCGCTACGACCACGCGTTGCTCGCCTACATTCGCTCACTACGTCCGCGTTACAAGACCGGCATCATCAGCAATGCCTGGCCGGGTGTTCGTGCAGCGCATGCGCGCTACCTCAACGCCGATACATTCGATGTGATTCTATATTCCGCCGAAGAACGCCTGGCCAAGCCCGACCCGGCCATCTATCAACGTTGTCTGTCCCGGTTGGGTGTTGCGGCGAACGAGGCGGTGTTCGTGGATGATGTCCGCGAGAATATCGAAGCCGCACAGAAATTGGGGATGGCGACGGTGCACTTTCAGACCGGTGTGGATGTGCCCGCGGAATTCAAGAAGCTGGGGGTTGAATAACTCGCACCGGCGCACCCACGACCTGGCGTCTTCGCCACTTTGCGCCCTTGCATTAAGTTCCAATGCGCGACTTTGTCAATCGCCTGAGCGCCCTACCCGCCGTGCGCTACTTCGAGCAGTTCCGCCCCAATGCGCGGTTGTTTCTGCTCGCCACCGTCGTCAACGGCATCACCCTCTCCGGTTTTCAGTTGTTCTTCAACATCTATCTCAAAAGTCGTGGGCTTGACCTCGACTTCATCGGCCTGCTCAACGCTTTGCCCTCCACCGCTGCGCTGTTTGTCGGCGTGCCGATGGGCTTGCTCTCCGACCGGCTCGGCCACCGGCGGGCGATGTTGATTGGGTTGCTGGTGGCGACCGCTGCCGCGTGGGGCCTCATCAGCGCGGACTCGCGGGCGATGATGGTAGGGATGGCGGCCATCATGGGCGTCGCCAACTCGCTGTATGTGTTGAGCACGGCGCCGTTTATGATGAAGGTCTCCGGCGAGCGCGAACGTACGCTATTGTTCAGTTTGAACTGGGGCTTGCTGACTCTCTCGGGTACGGTGGGCAACCTGGTGGCCGGGCAACTACCGGGCTGGTTCGCCGGGTGGTTGGGTGTGGGTGCGGAGAGCGCGATGGCTTATCAAGCCGTGTTGCTCGCCAGCATCGCCGGCGGCGGGCTGGCGTTGCTGCCGATGTGGATGATCCGCGAAGCGCGGTGGCCGGGCAATCGTCCCGCACGCCCAAGTAGCTGGCAGGAGCTGCGCGTACTCGTGCGCCCGCATGTGCTGCGACTGGCGCTGCCAAATCTGCTGATTGGTTTCGGCGCGGCCACCCTCATCCCATATCTGGCGTTGTTCTTCAAAACAACGTTCACCGTGAGCGATGACCGGCTGGGCCTGCTGTATAGCCTGGCCGCGTTGACTACGGGCGTGGCCGCGCTCATCGGCCCGAGGCTGGCGGTATTGCTCAACGGCAAAGTGAAAACCGTCGCGCTCACGCAGGGCGCATCGGTGATCTTTCTGCTCATCATCGGCTTTGTGCCCAGCTTTGAAATTGCGGGCGCAGCCTTTCTCGTGCGCGGCGCGCTGATGAATATGAGCAACCCGCTGTACTCAGCCTTTGCCATGGAGCAAACGGCCGAGCATGAACGCGCGGGCGTCAACAGCGTGATGACGCTGTTGTGGGAGTTGGGCTGGGCGGAGGGGCCGTATCTGTCAGGCGTGGTTCAGGCGCGTTACGGCTTCGCGCCGCTGTTCGTCTCGACGGCGGCGTTGTACTCTGTTGCGGTGGCGCTGGCGTGGTGGTTCTTCCGTGATAGCGAGAAAGGAAAACGCGATGCGACGAGCGAGTGATTGGTTTGAACGCCAGTTTACGTTTGTGATCACGCCGGAGATGTTCCCCAACGTGCTCGAGCGTTTCCGAGGCACACCGGCCCGCCTGGCCGAACGCGTGGCAGCTGTGCCGCGCGAACTATTGACCCGGCGCGACGGTGAGGATTGGTCTATCCAAGAGCATGCCGGCCATCTGCTGGATTTGGGTTGGCTCGATGCCGCCCGGCTCGAAGACTTCCGTGCGCACCGCCCCACTCTCACCGCTGCGGATGTGGCGAACCGCAAGACCTACACTGCTGATCACAATGCGCACGCACTCGAAACCCTCCTCGATGCATTCCGCGCCGAACGGTTGGCGCTCGTGTCGCAATTGGAACAACTTGACGACAAGACCATCGCGCACACGGCCCTTCATCCCCGACTCAACGCGCCGATGAACGTCGCCGCCTGGCTGTTCTTCATGTGCGAGCATGACGACCATCACCTGGCCGAAATCGGTCACCTGAGTCGCAAGTGGACGGCATAAACATGGTGTTGACAATCCGCCTCGCTCAAACCGATGACGCCAACCGTCTCTTCGCCTTCGACCCTATTGCCCAGGTGGAAAACGAGCGGCGCGATTATCTCCAAGCTGAGATAGCGACCAGAAACTGTTGGGTCGCCGTGCGGGATGACCAATTCGTGGGTTATGCTGTTTTAGTCTACACGTTCTTCGGCAATGGTTTCGTGGAATTGTTATACGTGCATCCGGAACATCGGCGCGCGGGCTTCGGCGCAGCGCTGATGCGGCATTGCGAATCCATCTGCCGCACGCCCAAGGTGTTCACCTCCACCAATCTCTCCAACCTGCCGATGCAGGCGCTGCTCAACAAACTCAGCTACACGCTTACCGGCATGGTGCATAACCTTGACGAAGACGATCCCGAAATCTTTTACTTTAAGCGAGTCCAATCATGACATTGACCTCCATCATCGGCGTGCCGATTGATTCCACCGGCACATTCGCCGGTTGTGAGCGCATGCCCGCCGCCCTGCGCGCTGCTGGGTTGGCCGAACGACTCAACTTGCCGGACGCCGGTGATCTACTCGTAAGCATCTCCGATCCCGAACGGGATGCCGCCACTGGTCTGATCGGTTTCCACGACTTGGTGGCTGTTTCGGCTCAGATTCGTGGCGCGGTGCGGGACGCTTTGGCGCGTGGGGAACGGCCGCTCGTGGTCGGCGGTAGTTGCGAGTTGCTCATCGGCGTGGCAGCCGCGTTGCGCGATGTGGTTGGGCGCGCCGCTACGCGGCGAGAGAGAAACGCACAGCGTTTCTCCAGCGGAAGCATCGCTTCCGCCCGGGCCGGGCTGGCCTTCGTAGACGGGCACTTTGATTTTTACAACGGGCACACCTCGCCGACTGGCGAGGCGGCGGACACCGAGCTACGCATCCTCACCACTGATTGGCCGCACGGGTTGGCCGACCTCGCTGGAACGCCGCCGCTGCTCGTGCCGCGCGACGTAGTGGTGATAGGTCATCGTGACCCCGACGAGGCTGAGCGATTCGCAACGGAAGCCCGCGGGCTTGGGCTGACGTTGCACAACCCGGCTTCCCTGCGGCGCAGCGGCCCGGCAGCGCTCGGCTCGCAAACGGAAGAACGGTTCCGCCGCGATCCCGGCCGCTTCTGGCTCCATCTCGATTTCGATGTGCTGGATGAGCGCGCGCTACCAGCAGTGGATTATCGAATGCCGGGCGGCCTCGATTGGGATGAACTGGCCGCACTGATCAAGCCGCTGGCCCACTCGCTAGTGTTGCTGGGCGCGGACATCACCATCTACAATCCCAATTACGACCCGGATGGCCGACACGCGCGCCGCATCGTGGATTTCATGGCCGAGGTGTTCGTGCGGTAGAATCGCACATCCACAAGCGGAGAACCTCGATGCAACTCTCCCTCGGCCAGATGCACCTCCACCTCGGCGAAGTCGAGCGCAACTTCGAGCGCGTGGCGCAGTGGACGGTGGAGGCCGCGCGGCGTGGCTCGGCGCTCGTGGTCTTCCCTGAGCTGTGGTCCACAGCCTACGATTTGGAAAACTGGCCGCGGCACGCCGACGTGTTGAGCGAGGGAATGTTCGCGCGCCTCAGCGCATTGGCTCGGGCTAACCGCATCGCCATTGCCAGTTCGGTGCTCGAAAAGAAGGATGGCCGCGCATACAACACCTTCGTGCTGTACGACGCCGAGGGCAAACTCATCGGCGTCTATCGCAAAGTCCACCTCGTGCCGATGCTCGATGAGCCGAAGTGGCTGTCCGCCGGCGACGCGCTCACGCTCGTGAAAACCGAGTGGGGGATGACGGGCCTCGGCATTTGTTACGACCTGCGTTTCCCCGAGCTGTGGCGCAACTATGCGCTGGGCGGCGCGCGGCTAATGATCATCCCTGCCGAGTGGCCGAGCCGCCGCGCCTATCATTGGCAGACATTACTCCGCGCGCGCGCCATCGAAAATCAAGTCTTCATCGCCGCCTGCAACCGCGTTGGCGAATCAAAGGGCGAGGTGTTCGCTGGCAAGAGCGCGGTGATCGATCCGTGGGGTGATGCTGTGGTGGAGGGCGGCGCGGAGAACGAAGCCCTGCTCACCGCGGAGATTGACCTCGCGAAAGTCGAAGACATCCGCCAGCGCATCCCCGTCTTCAAAGACCGCCGCGCCGATTTGTATTGAGCCGCAGGATTTTGTAGAGACGCGCCGGCGATAGATGACGGTTACGAGTTCGGTGGCATTCATTCGGAAAGCCCAGTGAGTTGCGCGCTGACACCCCACAATTCGCGTTGTAGTTGCCGGTCACGCGACGCTGCTGACGATTGCGCTTCGCGCCGGTCAACAAAGTAATGGCCGGTCACACCCTCAACTTCGAGTGACGTTGCCAGATACACAATCGTCGTCGCGCCCGCACCCACCCGCGCGCCGCCTCCGCCCCCGCCCCATCCCTCGTGCAGCAGTTTGGTGGCGATGACGCCGGGGTGCAGGCCGTTCACCGTGACGGGCGCGCCGTGCAGGCGCGTGGCGAGTTCATAACTGAACAACATATTCGCCAGCTTCGAGTTGGCATACGCCGCGTAACCGTCGAAACGGCGCGCAAGTTGCAGGTCACCGAAATCAATCCGCCCGCTGCTATGCACCTGCGAGGCCACGACGATGATGCGAGCGGGCGCAGAACGTCGCAACGGATCGAGTAGCAAGTTCGTGAGCAGAAAGTGCGCCAGGTGGTTGACGGCGAAAGTCATCTCGAAACCGTCTTCGCTGAGCACGCGTTCATTCATGAACACGCCGGCATTGTTGATGAGCACATCGAGCCGCGCGTGTTTGGCCTGCACCTCGGCGGCCAGTTGGCGCACCTGCGCGAGGGATGACAAATCGGCGTTGAAGTATTCGAGCGTTGTGTTGCCCGTAGCCGCACGGATTTCGTCGAGCACGGCCTGCCCGCGCGCCGGGTTGCGCCCGTGCAGCAGCACACGATGGCCCAACTGCGCCAATTCCAATGCCGCTTGTTTGCCGATGCCGTCAGTCGCGCCGGTGATGAGGATGGTTTTGGATTGCATTGGGTCAGTCTACCATCGTGCGCGACGCTACCGATGCTATACTTTCGCCCTCGCTCGTGTAGTCGCCTGCCATGCTGCGCCTCAGGCTTTTCAATCACCTCCAAGTTGCGGATAAGTCCCAAGCCGTGAGTCTGAGGCCCCGCGCACGGCGGTTGCTCGCTTATCTTCTGCTGCACCGCCATCTCGCCCTGCCCCGCCAGAAAATCGCCTTTACGCTTTGGCCCGACAATCCGGAAACCGAGTCGCTGGCGGCGCTGCGCCGCGCGCTCAGCGAAGTGCGCGTGGCGCTGCCGAAAGAGTGTGAATGGGTCGTCGCCACGCGTGACGAAATGGGCTGGCAACCCGATCACCCTTACTGGCTCGACAGCGCCGAGTTTGAACGCCTGATCCGGGATGGGACGCCCACGACCCTGCATGAGGCCATCGCTCTTTACACGGGCGATTTGCTGGCAGATTGGGAGGAGGAATGGGCACAAGCCGAGCGGGCGCGCTTGAGCCAGATGCACGCCGGGGCGCTCGTTCAACTCATCGGTCATCACCGCGCGCTGGGTGAATATGCAACCGCGCTCGAGCTTGCCCGTCGCGCGCTGTCAGCCGACCCCCTGTCCGAATCAGTTCACCGCGAAGTCATCGTCCTGCACTATCTGGCTGGTGATCGCGCAGCGGCGCTGGTCGAGCACGAGCGGTTCCGCGCGCTTTTGCGTGAAGAACTCGGCGTTGAGCCGATGGCCGAGACGCAGGCCCTCGTGGCGGCGATTGCCGAGGGCGGGCCGTTGCCCATCATCGAAGCGACTGTTGCCATTTCATCCAGCTCACCGGCGTCAACGCCGCCGCTGATCGGGCGTGAAAGTGAGTTGGCCCATCTGACCGAACTTTGGGAGAACGCCGTTGAGGGGCGTGGACGATTCGTCATTGTGAGCGGCGAGGCCGGGGTGGGCAAGAGCCACCTCACGCACAAGCTGGCTGACGAGGCGGCCCAGCATGGCGGGCTGGCGTTGGTCGGGCACTGCTACGAGTTCGAGCGCGCACTGCCCTATCAAGCCATCACCGAGATGTTACGCGCGGCGGCCCACCCGTTGCGGCACGCCAGCCTGCCGCCCGCTCACCGCGCGGCGCTCATGCAACTCGCCCCGGAAGTATGGGGCGCCAGCAGCGCAGTCACCGAGATGTCGGCGGCGGATATGCGCGCGCAGCTTTTCGAGGCGCTGCTGCAAGCCTTCCTGACCCTGGCCCGAAATCAGTCGCTGTTGTTGCTGTTCGAAGACGTGCATTGGGCCGCCGAATCCACCCTCGATTGGTTGACGTATATCGCGCCGCGCCTGGGCGGAAGCCGCGTGCTGGTGGTCAGCACCTACCGCACGGACGAAATCAGCGCCGAACACACGCTGGCCCGCCTCGAGCGGCACTTCGCTCGCGAGGGCACGGTCGCCTCCCTCGCGCTCAAGCCGTTGTCGCGCGAGGCGCACTGCGCGTTGATCCGGGAATTATCGGGTTTGAGCGAGAGCGAGGTAGGCGCGATGGCCGATCGTTTCTACACCGAGACCGGCGGCAATCCCTTCTTTTTGCACGAGGCAGTGCGCGGCCTGATGGAGGCCGGGGCGATTCAGGTGAGCGAGGGGAGATGGGCGGGCGCCTTTGTGGAGACCGCCTCCAACGCGGACATTGCGCTTCCCGACTCGTTGCGCGCCACCATCATCGCCCGCGTGGAGCGCATAAATGCGATGGCGCGCACGTTTCTGCGTGTGGCCGCGGTGGCGGGGCGGGTGTTTGATTATGCCCTCGTGCAGCGCGCCGGAGATTGGGCCGATGAACTCGCGCTGGACGCGCTGGAAGCCTTGCTCGGGCGTAACCTGGTGCGCCCGACCGAGAGCGCGCACAGCTTTGCCTTTGCTCATCACCTTGTGCGCGAAATCATTTACTTCGACACCACCCCCCCACGCCGCACGTACTGGCACCGGCGCATCGCCGGAGCGTTGGCCGCATTGCGGCCCGATGATTTTGAAGCGCTGGCCCATCACTTCAGGCAGGCTGGAGATCATGAGTCGGCGCGCCTGTATTTAGTGCGCGCCGGTGATCGGGCACGGCAACTGGTGGCGCTGAATGACGCGGCGCAACACTATCGTGCGGCGTTGCGCCACTGGCCGGAGGCGGACCAGGCCGGGCGGGCAGAGCTGTTGCGGAAACTTGGCGAGACCCAATGGGTGCTAATGGAGCAAGGGCAAGCCCTCGCGGCTTTCGAGGCGGCACGCGATGTCTTTCACGCCCTGGGAGAGCGCGTCAAAGTAGGCGACCTGGAGCGATTGATCGGTCGCATGCTTTGGGAATTGGAGGATGCTGAAGCCGCCTGGCCGCATTACTGGAGGGCGCTGGAGATATTGGAGTCCGAGCCGGAGAGCATCGAGCTGGCGCATGCGATCAGCGGTATCTCGCAAATGCACATGCTGGCCTCCCATTATGATCAAGCCATTACCTGGGGCGAGCGCGCCTTAGCCCTGGCTGAACGGTTAGGGGCCGAGGATGTCTACGTACATGCGCTTAACAACGTCGGCGTTTCCCGCATGCTGGTTCATCGCTACGATCCTGAGCGTGGTCTGGCGATGGTGCGCGAAAGCTTGCGCCGGGCGCTTGACCTCAGCCTACCACACGACGCCTGCCGCGCCTATCTTAATATCGGAGATTGCCTGACAGGCCTCTCTCGCCATGCAGAGGCGCGCGCCGTTTACGATGAGTTGTACACCTATGCCACGCGCGTTCACGCGCGGACATTTATTCCCACCGCTGTGTTGCAGCGGCTGCATATGGATTGGTTGGTGGGCAAGTGGGCCTTCGCTCTCGCTGACCAACCGCTGGTGACTCAGTTTGTCCAATATGTAAAAGGCCCCTGGCGCGTGTGGGCGGCTACCCGTTTCGGGTTAATGCAAAATGATCTCGGACGCGCCGAACGAGCGCAGCAAATCTTGGAAGACCTGTCCTCGAATGCTTTGAAATGGGGCGAAGTGCAGACCAGTGTGCCTTATCTGGGGCAGCTGGTGCGGGCGTTCACGGCCCTCGGGTTGGAGGCTCAGGCGGCCGCCGTCATCCAGCAGTTTCTCGAGTTGGTTGACCGCAACCCCACGCTTCACAGCGACTGCACGCGGGCATTGTTAATCGCCTGTCGGTGGTACGCAACCCGTCCCGAGTCGCTGGAAAGCGCGCGCGCCTGCCTGCCCCGACTGGAACGTGCCCATCAACAACTCTTTACTCCCGAAACCGCCGCCAGCCTGGCCGAAGGGCGCGGCGTTGTCGCTCTGGTCGAGGGGCGCGCCACCGAGGCCGCCGAACAATTCCGCCAGGCCGCGGCTCACTGGGAGGCTACCGGTCGCGTGTATGATCAGGCCCGCGCGCTGGTAGGGTCGGGCCAGGCGCTGGCCTCGGCCGGTGAACGGGCCATGGCCCGCGCCGCACTCGATTGGGCCGATGACCTCTTTCAATCGCTCGCCGCGCAACTCGGCGACGATGAGTTGAAA
>JBQTJD010000045.1:0-6692 GCA_052387475.1 Anaerolineales bacterium
CCGGCTATTCGGGGCCGCACTCCACGGTGGTGGCCAGCCTGAGTTTGGCCGGGGTGCAGGCCCCGTGGGCGTTTGCCGACGCCATGAATACGTTGGCCTTTGAGACCTATGTCGCACAGGTCTTGGGACCTACTTTGCAAGCTGGTGACATCCTGGTGCTGGATAATCTCTCGGCGCACACAGGCAGACAGGTGCAACGCTTGATCGAAGTCCGGGGCGCTCAGGTCGTGTTCTTGCCACCCTATTCGCCCGACCTCAACCCGATTGAGAAGTGCTGGGCCAAAGCTAAGGTGGCGTTGCGCAAGGCCAAGGCCCGAACTTGGGAAGCCTTGCTCGAAGCGCTGGCAGCCGCTTTGCGCTCCGTGACTGCCGATGATGCACGCGCTTGGTTCACGCATTGTGGTTATGCCCTGGCCTAATTCATTTCGGAAACCGACCTAGGCCTCCTTTCAGGCTCAAGTGAGGCCTGTCGGCGGACGCGGGTTCCCGTGTTCCTATTACAGCATTCCCGATGCCGACTGCTTTAGACGATTGCCGCCGAGACGGCCTGAGGGACGCTCCGCGCGGAGCGCTCGCAGCGTCGCTGATGCCTCGGTCCTGCGTCTCAGGCCCGGACGCCGACAGGATCGAGGGGAATGGATGATGGGGTCATCCCAGGCTCATTCTATCCTGTCGCCTTCTGCCTATAGCATAAAGTAATAGATGATGCCCACCGTTGGGTGGCCTCATAGCAATGCGCAAACGGGGCGGTGCACTCGGTTCGCCACGCTTTCGACCACAGCGTTTCGTCCAGTGAAAGGACAGCCATCAATGACGCAACGAAAAATCGTCATGGGCCACGACAAGAAGATCGCGCTCGTCGCCCACGACAACAAGAAACGTGATCTGTTGGAATGGGCGAAGTTCAACCGCGACCTCTTAGCCCATCATGACATCTACGCCACCGGCACCACCGGCGAAGTCCTCGAACGCGTCCTCGGCTTCAAAATCAGCCGCCTGCAAAGCGGCCCCCTCGGCGGCGATCAGCAGATCGGCGCTAAGATTGTCGAGAATGAGATCGATTTCCTGATCTTCTTCTGGGACCCGCTTGAACCGATGCCGCATGACCCGGATGTCAAAGCCCTCTTGCGCATGGCGGTGGTCTGGAATATTCCCATTGCCTGCAATCGCGCGTCCGCCGACTTCATGATCTCCTCACCGCTAATGGATGGGGAGTACAACCGACTCGTGCCCGATTATGCCGAGTATCGTGCGCGGCAAATCGACTGGGGCGAGAGTACCGGTGCCAGCTCAAAGGATTTAGGCCAGGCAGGGCTCTAAGGGCTATTCGAGACAGTGCTTATTCCGGTGGGTGCTTCCAAGTTGGTAGGCCACCCAACCGCGCATGTAGCCGATGCTTCGCCGCACGTGGCTTGGCCAAGTTACAGGCTCGACGCGGCTCGCATGGCTGATGCGCAGCGTTGGGCGGGCCCGCGTGGCACATGCTCGGCTCCGGCCTCTTCGGCCTCATCCTCTATCAAACCATCCCCCTCATCCTGCCCGGCATGGGCAGTACGACCATGCTTGGGCTAATCATCGTCGGGCGATTGTGCGTCGGGTTGCTGATTGACCACTTCGGCTGGTTCGGCGTGTCGGTGCGGCCACTCGACCTCACGCGGCTCGCAGGCGTGGCGGTGTTGTTGCTCGGCGGTTACTTGATTGCGCGGTGAAGTGGGGCACATAATCGTTCGGGTTGGCGCGGACGGCCCCCACCCTAACCCTCCCCCCACGCCGCAACAGCGGCGTCGCAGGGGAGGGGACGCGCGCTCCCTTCCCCTGTCGCCCGCTGTAAGCGAAGCGACGGCGAAACGGGGGAAGGCGTCGCTATGCTTATGGGGATGGGGGCCACTCCCCGTGCGGTTCGACATCTTTGAAATCAAAAGAGCGTACGCCCTACTCCACCAACACCCGCGCGTCCTCGGGCAGCCATGAGACAGCCACGCGGTCGCCGACCTGCCACGCCATGCGCTCCTGCGCGCGGTCACGGTTGCCGGTATTGGGTACGCGAGCGACGAGTCGCTCGCCGGACGCCAACTCCACGCTGAGGCGCGTGTCCGTGCCGATGTAGATCATCTCGCCGATCACACCGGTGATGTCATCGGGCGCAGAAGGGGAAGCGACGGTGACTTTTTCAGGCCGCAGGGCGACGGTGACCGATTGGCCCGGCGCAGGCGCAGCAGCGCCGACCTGCGCCGCCATCTCCCGCCCGAGCGCGGAAATCAACACGCGGCCCGGCTCCACCGTGCGCACGTGGCCGGTGATGAAATTGCTCTCCCCGATAAAGTCGGCGACGAAGCGCGTGGCCGGTTGCTCGTAAATGGTCTTCGGGTCGCCGACCTGCAACAACTCGCCCCGGTTCATCACCGCAATCCGATCCGACATCGTCAGCGCTTCTTCCTGATCGTGCGTCACGTAAATAAAGGTGATGCCGACCTGCGCTTGCAGTTGCTTCAACTCCAATTGCATCTCTTTGCGCAGCTTCAAGTCGAGCGCGCCGAGCGGCTCATCGAGCAGCAGCACGGCGGGCCGATTGACGAGCGCGCGGGCGAGGGCGACGCGCTGTTGCTGCCCGCCCGAGAGTTGATCCGGGCGGCGGTCGCCCAGCCCCGGCAAGCGCACCAACTCAAGCGCTTCATGCACGCGGTCAGTGCGTTCTCGCGCGGCCAGACGTTTGACCGCCAGACCAAAGCCCACGTTTCCGGCTACGCTCAAGTGTGGAAAGAGCGCGTAGTTTTGAAAGACCGTGTTCACCGGTCGTTTGTTGGGCGGGACGTGTTGCACCGGCTGGCCCTGAATCAGGAGTTCACCGTGGGTCACCGACTCGAAGCCGGCGATCATCCGCAACGTCGTGGTCTTGCCGCAGCCGCTCGGGCCGAGCAGCGTAAAGAACTCGCCGGGCCGGATGCCGAGCGACAGCGCGTTCACCGCCGTCACCGGCCTCCCGGCGCTCAACCGGTCGGCGTACGTTTTGGTGACTGCGCGCAACTCCACCGCGAAGTCCATCACCCCTCCCCCCGTTGTTGAGCGGTCTGCCCCACTCGCCGCAGCCATTCGGAGAACATCACCATCACCACCGAGAACACCATCAGGATGGCGGCCAGCGCCACGATGATCTGCAGGCGGCTGGGGAAGCGCAATTGCGAATAGAGGTAGATGGGCAGTGTCGTCTCGCTGCCGACGAGGAAAAAGGACAGCGCGAATTCATCGATGGCGGTCGTAAACGACGAGAGAAAGGCCGAGGCGATGGCCGGCGCCGCAATCGGCAGCGTCACCCGCCGCAGCGCCCCCCAGTAGCTCTCGCCCAAATCCATCGCCGCCTCTTCCAGATAAGGATTGAAGCCCGCCAACCGGCTGGCTACGATCAGCATCGCATACGGGATGTTGACGATGGTCAGGCCGATGCCCACCGTCCACAGCGACAGCGGCACCCCCCACTGCGCGAACAGGATCAACAGCGCCACGCCCAATACCACGTACGGGATCACCATTGGCATCGCCGAGACCGCCAGAAACAGCCGGCGTCCGGGGAAGTTGAAGCGCGCAATGCCGATGGCGGCCATCGTCCCCAAGGCCGTTGCCACGCCCGAGGAGATCAGGCCCAGCATCAGACTGTTGCTGAGGGCTTCGATCAGCTCGCGCGCTTCGAGCAGTGCGCTATACCACTTGAGGGTAAAGGACTTGAGCGGCAATACCAGCCGGGTCGAGTCGTTGAACGAAAAAATGATCAACAACAGGATGGGTAGATAGAGAAAGAAGGCGGCGACGGCGTAGTACACGAACCCGGGCGAGAGCGCATCGTGACGGCGCATGTCAGATCCCCGCCAGGTCAGAGAGGCGGATGGTGCGGCTGAAGAGCGCGAGCAGGATCAGCATCAGCGCCAGCATGACGAGGCTCATCAACGAGCCGAGCGGCCAGTTGAGCGCGCGCACAAATTGATCTTGAATGAGATTGCCATACATCGTGCCCTGCACGCCGCCGACGAGCGCGGGCGTCACCCACTCGCCGAGGGTGGGGATGAAAACGAAGAGGAAGCCCGCCGCCACGCCCGGCAGGCTCAACGGAAAGGTCACCCGCCAGAACCGCTCCCAATGCGAGCAGCCCAAATCCGCCGCGGCTTCCAGCAGGCTGCGATCAATCCGTTGCAGCGCGGAAAAGATCGGCAAGACCACGAACGGAATCCATACATACACCAGCGTGATGACCACTGCGGCGCGGCTGTACAGCAAGATGGGCGCGGCCTCAGTGATGAGGCCGGTGGAGAGCAGAAAGGAATTGAGCACGCCGTTTGTGCCGAGGATGACGCGCCACGCCAGGATGCGCAGCAGATAGCTCGTCCATGCCGGCACGATGAGGATCGTCAGCAAAGTCAACTGTAATGCGCCGGCGCGGAAGGCGAGGAAGTACGCAATCGGATAGGCGATGACGATGGCGAGCGCCGAGACGACCAACGCCACGAGGGCCGATTGCCACAGCAGGCGCTGGAAGGCAGTGTTGGCGATAAACTCGCGATAGTGTTCGAGGGTGAACGTATCGCGCTCCGGCGGGAAGGCGCCGAGCCGGAAGCTGAACAGCGCCATGATCAGCATCGGAACAATGAAGAACACCGCCAGCGCCAATGTAGGCGGCGTCATCAGCGTGGCGATGCGGCTGCGGTGTTCCATTTTGCGGCCGAGTCCGAGTTCCTGTTTGAATGGGAATTACGCAATCCATGTCACCCTGAGCGCTGCCGCATTGCGTTTGAAATATCCGAACTTTATCGCGCGAAGGGTCTCTCTACGCTTTGAGGAGGCCCTTCGCGCGATTGAGCTTCGAAAATATACAAACAGTGCGTGCGCGCTCAGGGCGACATGGACAAAGAATCGTACTGAGCAAACCGCCTGTCACGGCGCGGCCTTGACATCATCCCACAGCTTCACCCACGCCTCGCGTTGTTCTTGCGTGAGCGGCTGATAAAAGACCGTGCGCTCGGTCAGGTTGGGTTGATCCAATTGCATCAGTTCGACGTACGTCGGGTCGGTGAGGGCCAGGGCGTCTTGATTGGCCGCGCCATAGGCGTAGGCGTTCGACATATTCGCCATGGACTGCGGCGCGATGATGGCGTCGAGGTAGTCGTACGCGAGATCGACGTTCTGCGCTTTGCTGGAGAGGCCGTAACCGCACACCCAGCCCAGCCGCCCCTCTTTGGGCGTGATGTATTCGACCGCTGACCCCTCATCCACCGAAGACGTATACGCGTCCTGCCAGGCGTTGGACACCAGCCAGGCATCGCCGGAGGCAATGAGCTGCGGCACTTCGGTGAAGTCCACCCAATAAGTCACCAGGTTCGGCTTGATCTCAATCAACTTCTGTTTGATTTGCTCCGTTTGTTCGGGCGTGGTCTTCCACGGGTCGAAGCCCAACGACAACGCCGTCATGGCATAGTTCGCTTCACCCGAGTCCCATAGCGCCACATGCCCGGCGTATTGCGGATCCCACAAGTCCGCCCACGAGTCGGGGACGTCTGTCACTTTGTCGGTTCGCACCAGAATTGACTCGTACCCCCAATCCCATGGCACGAAATATTGTTGGCCGTTGAACTCGCCCAACTCCGCCAACTCGGGCCGAATGCCCGACCAGTTGCTCAGCCGCGCAGTGTCAAGCGGTTGAACAAGCCCGGCGTCCACATACAGTTGCCACCAACTGTTGCACGGGTGAACGAGATCGGTCGGAAAGCCGGTCTGCATTTTCGCGTAGGCCTCGGCGTCTTCGGCGAAGAAAGCGAAGTCCACCTTGGCTTCGGCATGCTTGGTAGCAAACGGTTCCCAAAAAGTTGGATCCTCGTAACCCGACCAATCCAATACCGTCACCGTCCCAGTGGAGACCGGTGCTGGGGTGGGAGCTGGCGCTTCAGTGGGAACAGAGGTCGATATGGGAGTGGATGCAGGACCCGCACACGCACCCACGCAGAGCGCAATAAGAATGAACAGGGCCAGCGGCATTCGTTTCATGAGGTTCCTCCGATGGTGACATTACTCATCCAGCAATCCCCACTGATACAAGTTTTTCACGATCCGCAAATACAGAAACGTCTCGGTTTCGCGCACGCCCTTCACCTTGGCGAGTTTGCTCGAGATGAAATTGAGCAGCTCATCATTGTCTCGGCAGCCGACTTCGAGCAGGATGTCATACGGGCCGGTGCACAACACCACAAAGCCCACTTCCTTGAATTTTTCAATCGCCTTCGCGGCTTCGAGTAATTGTGTGCCATCCACTTTGACGGCTACGGTCGCAGCGACCGGATAACCGAGTGTCCTTGGTTCGGCGACGGCGGTGATTTGGATCAAGCCCGAGTCGACGAGCCGCGTAGCGCGTTGCTGCACGGTGGAGGCCGCCAACCCCAACTCGCCCGCAATCTCGGCATACGGACGGCGTCCATCCTTTTGCAGACAACGGAGGATGGCCAGGTCGGTCTTATCTAAATTGGTTTGCGCTTTGCGGGGCACTCCCACCTCTTTGGTTCGGCAGGTTGTGTCGCGTATTGTATGGATTCATGGCAGCCAAGTCAATTTAGCGAAAACGGAGGGTGCATTTCTGGAAAGTGGCCGATTTGCTCCAAGCCCGCGTCCTCGCGGGCGTTCTGGCAGGACATCCGTCCGCGAGGACGCGGACGGGG
>JBQTJD010000046.1:0-7065 GCA_052387475.1 Anaerolineales bacterium
TCGGTCAGCGCCAATTCCGGCACCAACGCCACGCCCAACCCCGAGCCGACGAATTCCAGCGCGCTCTGCATCGCGCCGCCATCGAGAGCGACCTTGGGTTCGAAGCCCGCAGTGCGACAGGCCTGCAACGTGACCTCGCGCAACTTGTAACCTTCCGGGAAGAGGATGAACGGCTCGGCGGCGAGGTCGGCCAGCTTCACGCTCTGCCGCTTGCCAAGAAATGGATGGCGAGTGCTGACGGCCAGCACGTAAGTCTCTTCGAGGAAGGGCGAATTCTCGACCGACTCGGGCAGCACATCGCTGGCCACGACGGCCAGATCGAGCTTGCCATCCTGGATGAGGCCCAACAACGTTTCGGTGCCAGCCTCGCGCAGGGTGACTTCCAGCCCGGGCCACTGTTGCTTGAATTGTAATAAGCGTGTCGGAAGAATGTGAATGCTGACGGTCGGCGGCACACCGAGGCTGGCCCGCCCGCGCTTGAGCTGATCACGTTCACGGACTTCATTCTCAGCGGCGCTCACGAGCGCCAGGATTTGACGCGCATAGGGCAATAAGGCCCGGCCCGTTTCGGTGAGGGTGACCTTCTTGCCGATGCGGTCAAATAAATCCATGCCCAGTTCGGTCTCCAGAGCACGGATTTGCTGGCTCACCGCCGGTTGGGCGACGTGCAGTTCCTCGGCAGCGCGCGAGAAGTTCAGATAATCGGCGACGGCGACAAAAGACTCTAAATGGCGTAAATGCATACGGCGTCTCAATTCATCATCTGTTCAGCCCGTGCTGATGGGCAGTTAACATTAGGCGTGGATAACTTTCTTATGTCGAAAGTTTGTCGATGGCAGCCACAAACATAGACATAGATACATCTTATCATCATCAACCGATTCATGTCTTTTACTTTTGATACACAGGCTATACACTGTCTGTGCAAAAGAGATAAATCGGGGCTAAATTATCTTCAGAAAGGGAATGGGTCGTCATGGTACTTTCATCAAATCCCCTCACAAACGCACTCGGTGGCCGGGCGCCACTCCCACTCCTCACCCACGCCGAAGAAATCAAACTTGCCCGGCGTGTAGCGGCCGGTCAGAGCGCGACTAAACAATTGCAGAAGAAAGGCCTGTCCGCGCCGAAGCGCCGCGAGTTGCGGCAGAAAGTTGCCGAAGGTGTGGCGGCCCGCGAGTCATTCGTGCTGCACAACATGCCGCTCGTGCTGAGCGTGGCAAGCCGCTTCCGTCATTCTGCCCTTTCCTATGACGATCTGATCCAAGAGGGTGTGCTGGGCCTCATCAAAGCCGCCGAACGCTATGACCCCAAACGCGGCACGCGCTTTGGCACGCTGGCAGTATGGTGGATCCGGCAGGCCATTGGCCGAGCGATTGCGAACACAGGCCGAACCGTGCGACTGCCCGTCAACCGTGGGTGGAAGGTGGGCCAGTTGCGCCGCATCGCCGCGCAGATGATGCAAGAGACCGGGCAGGAGCCGCCGCTCGCCGAAGTGGCCCGCCGCGCGGAGGTGACCGTGGCGGCGGCCGATGAATTGCTCCGCGACGGCCAGCCGACTATTTCACTCGACGCCCCGCCCGATGACCCGGATGACCGCTCCGTGCTCGACCGCGTCTCCGATGTCACCGCGCAAGACCCGGAGACCGTTGTGATCGGCGAAGGCTTGCAGCGGGTGGTCGAAGACGCATTGGCCCGACTCGATGAGCGCGAGGCCGAAATCCTGCGCATGCGCTTTGGCATCGGCGGCGGCGAGGCCAAGCCGCTGCGCGCCATCGCCTCCGAGTGGAACATGAGCCCCGAGGGCGTGCGCCAGATCAGCCAGCGCGCGATGGATCACTTGCGTGCCATGCCGAAGGTGCGCGATTTGGATGTGTATTTGAAAGACTGACAACGGGAAAAGAGGGAAGGGACGGAGGCAGCTCCGTCCTTTTTGATTCGCTCTTAATTGAAATCCAGGAGGTGGCGTGTCACCCCGAGCGAAGCGAGGGGTCTCTACCCGAAAAATGGCGGGATTTGACCAGGCAGAGATGCCTCGCTCCGCTCGGCATGACATGGAACCTCCTTGAAACCCGTTAAGAGCGTTTTGATTTAGCGGATTTTGAACGGATGTAACGGATGGGCGGCGGCGTCCGTGACCATCATCCGTTGCCAGCAACCGTCATCCGCTGCCAACACCCGTTGACGGTGATCCGTTCACTCCCCCACTTCCCACTGCTCACAGGTTTTGCGGTATGGCTCACCCGGAAAGAAACGACGCCATTCATTTTGGGTGAGGTTGCGCCCGGCGATGCGGCAGGCGCGCACGCTCCATTGCTCCGGAGATAAAGGCCAGAGAATGATAGAACTGTCGTTACTTCCACTGGCCAGCGTCCTCCCATCCGGGCTGAAGGCCACGCTCAACACCAAACCCGTGTGGCCGGTCAGGGGGTCGCCCAGCGGTTGGGGCGCGGTCGAGTCGGACACATCCCACAGCCACACGGTTGCGTCGCTACTGCCAGTGGCCAGCGTTCTCCCATCCGGACTGAAGGCCACGCTCCGCACCGAATCCGTGTGGCCGGTCAGGGGGTCGCCCAGCAGTTGGGGCGCGGTCGGGTCGGACACATCCCACAGCCGCACGGTTGCGTCGAAGCTGCCAGTGGCCAGCGTTCTCCCGTCCGGACTGAAGGCCACGCTCAACACCAAACCCGTGTGGCCGGTCAGGGGGTCGCCCAGCAGTTGGGGCGTGGTCGGGTCGGACACATCCCACAGCCGCACGGTTGTGTCGCTACTGCCAGTGGCCAGCGTTCTCCCATCCGGGCTGAAGGCTGCGCTCAACACCAAACCCGTGTGGCCGGGGAGGGCGGCGATGGCGCGTGGCTCGCTCTGCAAGACGCGCAGCAGGCTATCGCGCGAGTCAAAGGCATCTTCAGAGAAGCCGCTCTGATAGCGATAAGCCTCCACGCCCAGCAGCAGCGCCACGCTTAACTCGTTGTTGATCTCGCTCACGGCGCGGGCGGCCAGTTCACGCGCGCGGGCCAGACGGGTTTGCGCATCGGCGCGTTGGCTTTCAGCGTCGCTGGTGGCCCGGGCTGCAACCGCCGTCGCGGCGTTGCGGGCGCTCTCAGTCGCTCCGCTGACGGCTTGCGTGCTGGCCGCCTGAGCCACAGCTTTTTGCGTCTCAACCGCATTCAGGTTTTGATTGGATTGTGACCAGAAGACGCCGGCAATGAGCGCGGCCACCAAGGCCAGTGCGCCCACCACCAGCGCGATGCGGCTGCGCAGGCGCAAGCCCGTATTCGCTTTCTCCACTTCACGCACCCGCGCCGCGCGCTCAACGTTCAATTGATACGCCGTCTCCAATTCGCGTTCAATTTGCGCCTCGCGTTCATGTTTCTCGGCATCCTCCCGGCTGCGCGCGGCGGCCACAAAGTCGCGTTCCAATGGCGTGCTGGTGAATAACGTATCGGGCGCAGCCAGCAGGGCCTCGGCCTGCGCCAAAAAAACGCCGCGATACAGCGCATCGGGGTCGCGGCCAATGGCGTGCCAGCGTGCGGCAGCCTCGGCCAGATGACGCTGCTGGCGCAAACCCTCGCGGTTCTCGTCCAGCCACTGGCGCAGCTCGGGCCACTCGCGGATCAGCGCTTCATGCGCGACTTCGGCCTCGTCGTCGCCGGTGGTCACCAGCCGCGCCTTCACCAGCGCCTCCAGCACCGCGCGCGCGGTCTCATCGCTCTCGGCGTTGAGGTCGGCCAGCGGCACGCGGCGGCGCGTATCCTGCGTGCCCTCGCCCAACTCGGTGAGGCTGAGGAAGATGCGGCGGGCGATGGTCTGCGCTTCGGGCTTGAGGCTGGTATACGTCCGGCGGGCGGTGGCGGCGATGGCGCCGCTCACTTCCCCGGCTTCAGCGTAGCCGCGCAGAGTCAGGGTGCGCCCTCTGCGCCGCTCCCACGTTTCGAGCAGCGCATGCGAGAGCAGCGGCAGCGCGCCGGGTTCGGCCCCCACATCTTTGAGCAGCGTGTCCACCAGCACCGGCTCTAATTCCCAATTGCCGCGCCGGGCCGGCTCCTCAATCGCACGGCGCAGCTCATCGCGCTCCATCGGGCCGATGAATTCCTGATGTTGGGCCAGCGCCTCGCGCAGCGCTTTGTACGGCTCGCACTTGGCGTAGAAGTCGGCGCGCAGGACGAGGGCGATCGTCGTCGGCCCGGCGGCCTCGGCGGCCACCGCCGTCATCAAGTTATCCACGAAGGCCCGTTGTTTGTCTGCATCTCGGCAGGCGGTGAACAACTCTTCAAATTGATCCACGACGAGATAGAAACGCTGTCCGGCGGGCCGGCCCGTCATCAGACGGCGCACGGCGAGGTGCAGGCTGCGCGGGTCGGCCAGCATATCGCGCGTGAGCGTCGAGGCCGCCGTCACGGATTCCGAATCGCGGGTGTTGGAGAGGGACAGCGTTTCGGGCGGGTTGTTCGTGGGCTTTACCACGACGACCGGCCCGAGCTTGCGCAGCATGGGCACGAGGCCGGCGCGCACTACGGAGGACTTGCCGCTGCCCGAAGCGCCGACGACGGCGAGGAAATTTTCATCCTGCAGGCGAGCCAGCAGTTTGGCGCTCAGTGTCTCGCGGCCAAAGAAATTCTCGGCGTCGGCCTCATCGAAATACAGCAGGCCTTTGAACGGCGGCTCGCCCGGGGCGCGTTCATCCGGCTCAACCGGCGCTGAAACCGATTGTTGATAGATATTGGTGATGGTGGTGATGATGTCGCGACCCGCCGCCGAGCCGCCAATACTGACGCTATCACCGGCTTGCATGGCAAGGCCGCCGGAGGAGATATGTTCCGGCTGTGGTGAGGTGTTGTCCGATTGCAAGTCGGTCATGCGGTTGTTCCCCAGTGGGTGCGCGGTGAAATTATCCCAAGCCGCTCTGATTGGCGCAAGCGCGAGCGGATACTGGCAACGGATGTTGAACGGATGAAACGGATGGATGACGTCACCTGTGACCATCGTTTTGTCGGTTCCCGACATCCGTCATCCGCTGCCCACTTCCGTTTATTCTCCTCCAATATCCCACTAACAAACCTCTGATGCGCCAACTTTACAATCACACCATTGTGTAAAGTCAGGGCGGCGTAATTACAAAAATCACGCCAGCCTTACTTTTGGAGGTACTGATGAGCAAGATCATAGGTATTGACTTGGGGACGACCAACTCCGTTGCCGCGGCGATGGAAGGGGGCGACGCGAATGTGATTACGACCGCGGAAGGCTCGCGCCTCGCGCCCTCCGTCGTAGCGTTCACTAAAAATAATGAGCGCCTCGTCGGGCAGACGGCCAAGCGCCAGGCTGTCATCAATGCTGACAACACCGTGTACTCCATCAAACGCTTTATGGGCCGCCGCTTCGACGAAGTGGAGGGCGAGCGCAAGATGGTTCCGTACACCGTGGTAGCTGGCCCGCGCGGCGACGCGCAGGTGAAGATCTCTGTTAACGGCAAGACGTACTCGCCGCAGGAAATCAGCGCGATGGTGCTGGCCAAACTCAAGGCCGACGCCGAGGCCTACCTCGGTGAGCCGGTAACGCAGGCCGTCATCACCGTGCCGGCCTACTTCAACGACGCGCAACGCCAGGCGACGAAAGATGCCGGTAAGATCGCCGGCCTCGACGTGCTGCGGATCATCAACGAGCCGACAGCGGCGGCGCTGGCTTATGGCCTCGACAAGAAAAAGAACGAGACCATCCTCGTCTTCGACCTCGGCGGCGGCACGTTCGACGTGTCGTTGCTGGAAGTTGGCGAGGGCGTGGTGGAAGTGAAAGCGACCCACGGCGACACGCACCTGGGCGGCGACGACTGGGATCAGAGCATCGTCAACTGGGCGGCGGATGAATTCAAGAAAGAGCAGGGCATTGACCTGCGGAATGACCGTCAGGCCCTGCAGCGTCTGCGCGAGGCGGCGGAGAAGGCGAAGATCGAACTCTCCACGTTGAGCGAGACCGAAATCAACCTGCCCTTCATCACCGCCGACGCGACCGGCCCGAAGCACCTGACGCTGCGCCTCAGCCGCGCAAAGTTCGAGCAGATGACGGCCGATTTGCTGGAGCGTTGCCGCGGCCCATTCCAGGCCGTGCTGCGCGACGGCGAATTGAACGCCTCGCAGATCGATGAAGTAGTGCTGGTCGGCGGTTCGACCCGCATGCCGATGGTGCAGGACCTCGTGCGCCAATTGACCAATGGCAAAGAGCCGAACAAGAGCGTCAACCCGGATGAAGTGGTCGCGGTCGGCGCGGCCATTCAGGCCGGTGTGCTGGCCGGCGATGTGAAGGACGTGCTGTTGCTCGATGTGACGCCGCTCTCGCTCGGCCTAGAGACTCTCGGTGGGGTGATGACGGCTCTGATCGAGCGCAACACCACCATCCCAGCTCGCAAGTCTCAGGTGTTCTCCACGGCGGAGGATAACCAGACGGCGGTGGACATCCACATCCTGCAGGGCGAGCGCCCGCTGGCGGCGGATAACATGACCCTCGGCCACTTCCGGCTGGAGGGCATCCCGACAGCGCCGCGCGGCCTGCCGCAGATCGAGGTGACGTTCGACATTGACGCGAACGGCATCCTCAACGTGGGCGCAAAGGACAAGGCCTCGGGCAAGGAGCAAACCGTGAAGATTACGGCCTCCACTAACCTCAACAAGAGCGATGTGGAGCGAATGGTGAGCGATGCGAAGAAGCACGAAGCTGAAGACCGCCAGCGTCGCGAGCTAATCGAGGCCCGCAACAACGGCGACTCGCTGGCCTACGCGGCGGAGAAGGCGTTGCGCGATCTCGGCGAGAAAGTGCCGGCGGGCGACCGCGAGCGCATCGAAAAATCCATCGTCGAGTTGCGTGAGGCGATTCAGGGTGACGATGCCGCGCGCATCCGCGCGCTAAGCGAAGCCGTACAGCAGGCCAGCTATGCACTGGGCCAGCAGATGTACGCCAGCGGTCCGCAGACCGCCGGACAGCAAAGTGGTCACGACGGCGGCAGCACCGGCCCGCGCACCGACGAAGGAGATGTGGTCGAGGGCGAGTTCCGCGAGGCGTAATCCCGGC
>JBQTJD010000047.1:0-4779 GCA_052387475.1 Anaerolineales bacterium
CAGTATACGGACGACATGGCCCGGCTACGGACGGAGGAGTTTAT
This sequence comes from Anaerolineales bacterium, assembly GCA_052387475.1. Lineage (GTDB taxonomy): Bacteria > Chloroflexota > Anaerolineae > Anaerolineales > UBA6663 > JANWXR01. The sequence continues at coordinate 45 of JBQTJD010000047.1, forward strand.
CTCTGGAAAGTGAAGCGTAAAACGTGAAACGTGATTCGTTGCTGACCGTAGGCATGGTCAATTGCCAGCGACTTGTCATGACCAAACCTATCACTCTTCACGCATCACGTTTCACGATAAGTATGGAAGCCGAGAAGCCCCAACCCAAAGTTGCCTCGCTCACCGATTGGATGCGGGCGCGGATGAAAGGCGTCGCCGAGCCGATTGCCGAGTTTCTCATCAAGTTGGGTTTGACGCCCAACATGATGACGGTGGCCGGGCTGGTGCTCAACATCGTCGGAGCGTTGTTCATCGCCCAGGGGCAGATGGTGTGGGGCGGGTTGCTCATCCTCATCGGCGGCCCCTTTGATGGCATCGACGGCACGATGGCGCGCAAGCTCGGCCAGCCCAGCAAGTTCGGCGCGTTTGTCGATTCGGTCACCGATCGTTGGAGCGAGATGTTCATCTTCATGGGGCTGCTGTACTTCTATGTGCGCGGCGACGACCCCAACGCGTGGCTATATTGCCTGCTCGTGTTTTTGGCGACGATGGGCAGCGTGATGGTGTCGTACACCAAAGCGCGCGCCGAAACGCTGGGCTTTGATTGCAACGTCGGGGTGCTGACGCGCATGGAACGCTATCTCATTATGGCCCCGCTCATCACGCTCAATCTGCCGCACGTGGCGCTGTGGATCGTTGCCATCTTCGCCAACGTCACCGCGCTGCAACGCGTGTGGCATGTGCGCGCGCAAGCCTGGCGCTCGGATAAGTGGTTATGACGTAAGGCGTGAACCGTAAAGCGTGATGGTGTTGGGCCTATCACGTTTCACGGATTGCGTTTCACGGATCTCAAAACTCAGCATGTCTTTTGATCAACTTGGCATTCATCTCGGCCCGCTGTACATTCGCTATTACGGCATCATCTTGATGGCGGGCGCATTCGTCGCCGGCTGGTTCGCGGCCCGCGACGCGCAACGGCGTGGGCACAATCCGGATTACGTATGGGATGGGCTGGTGTGGGTGTTGATTGGCGGCATCATCGGCGCGCGAGTGTGGCACATCTTCACGCCGCCGCCCAGTCAGGTGGCCGCTGGATTTGACACGGCCTACTATCTCAACTTCACCAATCTCGTGCCGATTTTCACTTTGGGCGCGACGGAGATCAAACTGCCGGCGGCGTTGGCGGTTGGCAACGGTGGCCTGGGGATTCCGGGTGCAGTAATCGGCGGTGTGCTGGCCCTGTATTGGTTCGTGCGGCGCAACAAACTCAACTTCATGGAGTGGCTCGACATCGTCGCGCCAGCCATCCCCATTGGGCAGGCGATTGGGCGATTCGGAAATTTCGTCAATCAAGAACTGTACGGCGCGCCGACGGATTTGCCGTGGGGGTTGCAGATTGATCGACCGATTTCGCCGTACACACCCGATCAACGCTTTCATCCATTGTTTGCCTATGAAGCCCTCGGCAACCTTGCGATCTTCGGCTTGATCATGTATGTCGGTCGCCGCTACAAAGAGTGGTTGAAGACGGGCGATTTGTTTCTTATCTACCTCATCGCTTATCCCACCCTGCGTTTCTTTTTGGATTTCATCCGCCTCGACAACGCGCAAGTGCTGGGCATCAACACCAACCAAGCCATTCTGTTGATTGTGGCGGTGGTCGCGGCGGTGGTGTTAGTCCTGCGTCATCGCCAGGTGCGGCGGCATGAGCTGAAGGGCCGGCCAGCGGGTGAATCGCTCTCAACTGCCGTAGCCGCAGCCGGCGAGCCTTCCAACGAGCAAACTGTCTCCGAAGAAAATCCGCCTGCAAGTTCATAGGGGCATCCGTCACGCCCGCGAAGCTTGTCCCCATGCAAATGGGGAGCGGGCGTCCATTGCCTGGGCATCGATTCCCGCTTTCGCGGGAATGACGTGTTGAGCCAACCGGTTCCCACCGTTGCCCCTCACGCTCGGCACTATAATTCCAACATGATCGAAGCTCACGAACTGGTGAAGGAATTTGACGCGTTCACCGCGGTGAAACACGTTTCACTCACCGTGCAGCCCGGCGAGGTGCTGGCCTTGCTCGGCCCGAACGGTGCGGGTAAGACCACCACCGTCCGTATGCTCACCTCCATCCTCAGACCGACCTCCGGCTGGGCGCGGGTGGCCGGTTTCGATGTAGTGGCTAATCCCGACGATGTGCGCCGCAGTGTTGGCGTGCTCACCGAGAATCATGGCTTGTACTTCCGCATGAGGTCGGAAGAGTACCTCGACTTTTTCGGTGAGCTTTACGGCCTATCGCCGGTGGTGCGACAGCAACGGGTCGCGCACTTGCTCGACCGGTTTGGCATGCGCGAGGCGGCGGGCAAGCGGCTGGGTGAGTATTCGAAGGGTATGCGGCAGAAGCTGGCCCTTATCCGCGCCATGCTGCACGACCCGCCGGTGCTGTTGCTCGATGAGCCGACCTCAGCCATGGACCCACAATCCGCGAAGCTGGTGCGTGATGCCATCACCCAACTTCGCTCCGAACTGCGGGCTATCGTCCTATGCACGCACAACCTCCCCGAAGCGGAACAACTCGCCGATCACATCGCCATCATCCGGCGCGGCGAGATCATCGCGCGCGGCACGCCGGCAGCGCTCAAACGTGAACTGCTCGGCCCGGCGCTGATGGAGTTGCGCACGGCAGCGCCGCTCAATGGATTGGCTGCTGATCTCTCCGATACGGTGGAAGTAGTGGAAGCGGGCGCGGATTGGCTGCGCTATCGTGTCGGTGAACCGGCCCGCGTAAACCCGCTCATCCTTCAGCGGCTCTCCGAAAAACGCGTGCCCGTCATCACGCTCGCCGAAGTGCCGCGCAGTTTGGAAGACGTGTACTTGCAGGTGGTGCAAGACGTGAAACGTAATGCGTGAAACGTGAGAGGTCGGGTCATTGATCGTATCTTCCAAATGACCAGGATCACGCTTCACGTATCACGCGATTTTGATGAACGCAATACCCCTCCACCGCAACACCCTCTCAAATGCATTGGTCATCGCCCGCCGCGAGATGCGCGATCAGTTTCGCGATTGGCGCATCATCCTGCCCGTCATCACGCTCACGCTGTTCTTCCCGCTGCTGATGAATTTCACCGCCGGCGAGATCGTGCGCTTCGTCGGGCGGTTCGGCGCGGAGATCGTCGCTGACCGGCTCATCCCGTTTCTGCTGATGGTCGTCGGCTTCTTCCCGATTTCGGTCTCGCTCGTCATCGCGCTGGAAAGCTTCGTGGGCGAGAAGGAGCGGCACAGCCTCGAGCCGCTGCTCTCGTCCCCGCTGAGCGATACGGAGTTGTACATCGGCAAGATGCTGGCCTCCACGTTGCCGCCGCTGTTCTCCGCTTACCTCGGTATTGCGGTGTACCTCACCGGACTGGCGCTCACCATTCGCTGGTACGCCGAGCCGATCCTGCTGATTCAAATCATCGCGCTGACGACGGTGCAGGCGCTGGTGATGGTGGCGGGCGCGGTCGTCGTCTCGTCGCAGGCCACGTCGGTGCGCGCGGCCAACCTACTGGCGTCGTTCATCGTCATCCCCTTTGCGCTGCTCGTGCAGGCCGAGAGCGTCATCATGTTTTGGCGGCAGTACGATGCGCTGTGGTGGATGATGGCCGCGCTGCTCGTTATCCTGTTCATCCTCATCCGCATGGGCATCAAACTTTTCAATCGCGAAGAGTTGTTGGGCCGCGACATTGATGAGCTGAACTGGCGCGCGGGCTGGCGGACTTTTGCGCTCGCGTTTGTGGGGGAGGGGCAGGGGAGGGGGCCTGGGGGATGGTATCGGCGCGAAGTGTTTCCGACGGTGCGCCGACTCCGCGCGCCCATCGGCGTCTTCGCGCTGGCGCTGACTGCCGCTTTCCTTTTCGGCTACAGCCAGGCCCCGAATTATCAATTGCCGCTCACGGCTGACCGCGTCCGCGAACTCGGCAACGTCGAAGAACAACTCGCGCAGTACGGCCTGGGCGGCGCGAGTGGGGCAGCCTGGGTATTCGCCACCAACGTGCGCGCGCTTGGGCTGGCCTCGGCGCTGGGCGCGTTTTCGTGGGGCACGCTCTCGACCGTGCTGTTGATGATTCCGCTCACGCTCACCGGCTACTTCGCCGGGCAGATGGCGCTCATCGGCATCAACCCGCTGCTCTTCCTCGCCGCCTTTATCCTCCCGCACGGCGTGCTCGAAATCCCGGCCGCGTTGCTGGCGGGCGGGTCGATCTTGCGTCTTGGCGCGAGTATCATCGCCCCGCCGCGCGGCAAGACGCTGGGCGAAAGCTGGCTATTGGCGCTTGCCGATTGGGCCAAAGTCTCATTGGGCCTCGTGCTTCCGTTGTTGTTGGGCGCGGCGCTGCTCGAAGCATTTGTGACGCCGTGGGTGGTGGGGAGGGTGTTTGGAGGACATTAATTTACAATGACATGCAAAAGAAAATGTGTACACACTTCGGCCTATCGCAAAGGCGGGCTTTAGCTCAGGATGCTTAGATAGCATTGAGAGGGAATAGGATTATGAGTTTAGACAACCCACTCAGTCAGGCACTATTAGAACTTCAACGGGGACGTAAAATCAAAGCAAGACAAATTCTTGCTCAAACGATTCAACAGGAACCGAGGAATGAAAAAGCGTGGTTTCTTCTTTCCGAGATTGTCGAGGATAAACAGCAAGTTGTTCAATGCCTGGAGCGGGTTATTCGCCTTAATCCAAGTCACGCAATAGCAACTCAAAAGCTTTGGCAACTTAAGTCTGAAC
>JBQTJD010000048.1:0-7436 GCA_052387475.1 Anaerolineales bacterium
ACTAACGCGCTGATACCGAGCAGTCCCAATTTCAGGACGCGCCTGCGCGAGATCGGTGACTGCGTGACCATTGCCAAGTCGGCTTGTAAGCCCAAGTCGAATAAATCCTGAGAATCCATTGGCTGCCTCCTAGAGTTTGAATAGAGTGTCACAGTATAGTATCGACACAGAATCGTGAGGCGCGGTTTACGCCTCAGCCACAAAGTTGATTTCGAGCGTGATCTCCTCGCCCACGTTGGCGACGTTTGGCACGCTGGGGATTGTGAGCTCGTAATCACCGCGCTTGACGATGGTGGTGGCCTTGCCGGTGAGGCGCGTCGCCGACTCGCCGGTGACGGTGACCTCAAACACAACCGGCTGCGTGACACCGCGAATGGTGAGATCGCCCGTAATCTGAAAGGTAAGCGTCTGACCCGGTTGGGCCGCACCGCTCAACCCGGTCGTGGCCGTCGGGGTGAAGGTGATGAATTCATATTGATCGGTGTTCAAGATGAAGTTGCGGATCGCCTGATTGCGACGGTCGCTATCGGTAGCAAAGGTACGAGCATTCACTTGAATGACTCCGACGTGGGTCTGGCTCAAGTCCTGCAGATTGAGCGCAATTTCACCTGCCACCTGATCGGTGGCGCCAACGACCGTGACGGGCTGGCCGCCCAACTCCTCATAGATTGAAAAGTTCACTTCCGATTGAGCTGAGGCGATCTGGAAGATGACGGCGCCTGAGCTTTGCGGGGCGGCCTCAGCAGTCGCAGCCTGTTCAGTTGGCGCAGCGGTGTTGACGGCGATGGGGATCGCTGTCAGCGCGCCGCTGGGCGCTTCGGTCTCGCCCAGCATAAAGTCGTACGCCCACAGGCCGCCGCCAATGACGGCCACCGCTAGCACGGCTAGTCCGATGAAAATGAAGTTTCTGTTTTTCATGTTGGTTCTCCTCGTTGTGAAATCGGCGCCAGTCTAAAAACCAATTGTTCAGAAGCGGTTTAGAAACCGCCGCCTGCCGAAGTTCTCACCAATTGTTTATTCATGACGATCATTTGTGAATGCCCTCAGCCCGCGCCGCGTGGACGGTGAGCTAATGCGTTGTCTGCCTGACATCATACCCGCGCCAGCGCGTTGCTTACACTGCGGCAACCGCTGGCTTGAGACGCTGGCGGCGCAACCAATAGGCGCTGCCGAGCAGCAGGGCCATGAGGACAAGGAAGTAGGTGCTCAGATCATTGGTGAGGGCGCTGACGTTCGCCCACTGATCGGCAAAGGCAAAGCCCAGGCCGCCGAAAATCAGCACCCACAGAATCTCGCCCAGCGCGGCCGGGCCAAAAAACCGCCATGCCCCGTAACGAGTGCTGCCGGCTAGCAAATTGACGGGCAGGGCCAGCGGGGTCAGCGCAAAGCGCGAGAGAAAGATCGCCAACCCGCCCCAGCGTTGAAATAAGCCTTGCGCGTGTTGCCAGGCCGGGGTGGCGCGTACGCGCCGGAGGGTCAGCGCGCTGCCCGACCACCCCATCCAATAACTGACTTGATCTCCCAGCACCGCGCCCAGCGCCGCCAGCACGATGGCGGTTTGCCAATCGAGCAGGCCTTGCTGTGCAAAAGCGCCGGCGGCTACCAGCAACATCGTCGCAGGCAGCGGCATACCGAGCGCACTGATGAGTGTCGCCGCCCCCAGCACCCATGCGCCATAGGTCTGCATACTCGTTAGAAGAAATTCGCTCAACCCGTTCATCGGTGTCACTTGGATTTCAATTGCGTTTGCGTGCTTGTTTGAACTTGCGGCATCGTAAGCGGCGCAGGTTCAGGAATGATTTAGAAAGCGTGCGCATCGGTCGAGAAATCTGTGTCTGCCCTGAACCAAAACTGAATAAGTCACGATTAGGGTATGGGCGGATTACAATATGACTGTGCCCAAGAAAATCCTGGTAGTGGATGACAAAGCCAACGTGCGCGATCTGTTGCGCGAGTATTTGACCCAACAGGGCTATGCCGTCGTGGCGGCTGCCAATGGGCGCGAGGCGCTCTACGCAGCCCGGCACGAAAACCCCGACGCGGTCCTGCTCGACATCATGATGCCGGAGATGGATGGCTACGAGTTCCTGCGCCACTACCGGCGCGAGCGCAGCGTGCCGGTGATCGTCATCACAGCGCGGGAGGAAGAGTCGGATACTGTGTTAGGCCTCGAACTCGGCGCGGACGACTATGTCATCAAGCCGTTTCGCATGCGCGAGTTGGCGGCCCGCGTGCGCGCCGTGTTGCGCCGGGCGGAACCGCCCGACCCGAGCCGCAAGCCGTTGCACGTCGGCGATTTGGTGTTGGAGGAAGCCACCCACCTCACGACCGTGCGCGGCGCGCCGGTGACGCTGACACCCACCGAGTTCAATTTGCTGCGCGTGTTGATGCAAGCGCCGGGGAAAGTGTTCACTCGCCAGCAACTGGCGGACGGTCTGACGGATGAGGGGTATGCGGGTCTGGAGCGAACGCTGAACGTCCACATCCGTAATCTGCGCGCCAAGATCGAGGTGAACCCCGAGGAGCCGCGATACATCGAGACCGTCTTCGGGGTTGGGTACCGCCTTTATCGGCCTGAAGCGGAATGATGATGCGCTCGCTCGTCTGGAAATTGACGCTGGCTTTTCTGCTGGTGGCGCTCACGGTGGCGTTGCTGGTGGCCGTCTCGCTGCGGCTCACCAGCGCCGATCAACTCGATCAGCTCATCATCGATCAGCGGCGGAGCGAGTTCAAAACGCAACTGGCTAATTACTATGCAGCCAACGGCTCGTGGGCTGGTGTGGAAGTTTATTTCACGCAATATCATAGAGGGCCACAACCGCAAGCCACGCCGCCGCAAGAGAATCAACCCGGTGGCCAGCGGCGACCACCGGACATTCGCCGCGACCGGCGCGAGTTATTCGGCGCTGCCGACGCTCAGGGCCGCATCCTCATTCCCCTGTGGCCGGATTTTCCGGCCAACGCCTCCGTCATGCCGGCGGTGCTGGCGCAGGGCGAGCCGATCCTCGTCAACGATGAAGTAGTGGGCACCGTGCTCACTGCGGAAGGGCGGCCCGGCTTGAATCCCGAGGAGACCGCTTATCTCCAGCGGACAACTACGGCGCTGCTATTGGCCAGCGTGGGCGCGGTGTTGGTGGCTTTGCTGGTCGGCGTGTGGCTGGCGCGCACGCTCACGCAGCCGTTGCGCGCGCTGACCGACGCCACGCACCGCATGGCGGGCGGCGCACTGGAGCAGGAAGTTTTGGTGAAGTCTGCCGATGAGCTGGGCGAACTGACGGCGGCGTTCAATCAAATGAGCCGTCAGGTCGCCCGCGCCAACCATGCCCGCAAACAGATGACAGCCGACGTCGCCCACGAACTTCGCACGCCGCTGACCGTCATCGCCGGGTATGTCGAAGCGATGCGCGATGGCGTACTCACAGCCTCGCCGGAACGGCTGACCGTCATCTATTCGGAGATCGAACGGCTGCAACATTTGGTCGGCGACTTGCGCACGCTCTCGCAGGCGGACGCCGGGGAACTGAAGTTGAACGTGCAACGGGTGGCGCCGGGCGAGTTCCTGTCTCAAGCCGTCGCCACCTTCGAACATCAAGCGACGCAAAAGGATGTCACGCTTGCAGTACAACTGGCAAATGGATTGCCCGCGCTGTCGGTGGATGAAATCCGTTTGGGCCAGGTCTTGAGCAACCTCATCAGCAACGCGTTGCGCTACACGCCGAGTGGTGGCACGATCACCCTCGGCGCTGTGGCCGAGGGACCGCACGTGACACTGACCGTAGCCGATACCGGGCCGGGCATCGCGCCTGAGGATGTGCCGCGTATTTTTGATCGTCTGTATCGGGCGGATAAAGCGCGCGCGGAGAATAACGGCGAGTCCGGCCTGGGGCTGGCGATTGCCAAAGCGCTGGTCGAAGCGCACGGCGGAACGATTGAAGTTCAGTCTGAACTGGGGCGTGGCACGACCCTCATACTCAAACTTCCGGCGGCTTGAGCGGTTACGCCGGCGCCGTGCACAGCACTCGGATGGCGGTGGCCATGGCTGCATTGACGGCGAAGTGTCGTTCGAGAAACTCCAAAATCGCCAACGCCGATTCCGGACTGCGTTCGTAACCCCGCACAAAGTATGGCAGTTCGCGCGCGATGGCAGGGTAGCGTTGCTCGAAGCGCCGCTCGCTCACAAACACATCGCGATGGCCGGGCGTGGGTGCTTCCACTGACTCGGCCAGATCCAAAACACGATCAACCGCATAGCCCTGAATGAAGCGCGCCGCCGAGAGCTTCTCTCCCCGATAGTAGCGGCTTAGCCCGACGTACAAGTTCGTCAGCGCTTCGCCCAGCAGCCATTCGATGCTTCGGCTTTCGGGTGGCGCTCCAGCCTGCATCGGGATCGCAATCGCGTCGTCGACTTCTGGTCGCTTCCACACGATACGGCCATCCGCAAACGGGATGTGGCTCAACTCTGCCGGCTCGAAGACTGCGAACTCGCAAAAGATGCCATCCGCGAAGAGTAGTTTGTGACCATCCACCGTGTTTTGAAAATAATAGGCAATGGGATGGACTGCTCGCAGCCAGTCGAGGTCGTCAATGAACGCGCGCTTGTGCCCCGGCTCAACGATGGCGAAGAAATCCAGATCCGAATGATCATCCAGCCAGTCAAGCTCCACGCCCACCGAGCCGAGGCCGATGAGGGCCAGCCCGTGGCCGCTACGTTCGAGCGCCTGGCCAATGTCGTCGAGGCGGGCGAGGAGCATTTGTTTTTGATCCATCGAGCCTATTTCGAAAACATGAACCTGTCAATCTCGCAGCCACTCTGGCATTCATCCGGCGTATACAAAATTCGGCGGTCAATATCGTAGTAGAGATTGACGCGTGTCTGGCCATTGCAGCGGTAATAAATCTTCGCATTTTCAAAATAGCTCTGCAACGTCCAACATTTGGTGTTATCGACGGCCACTGAGAACCGGCGTTGGCTGCCATCGGGTTTAGTAATTGCAATGTACTCAAAGTAGAAATCGTTGTCAGGCGCTTGCACGAACTCGATCCTGAGATCAGACACCTCGTCTACTACGCGCTTGCTGTAGTTGGGGATGATCCAATCCAGCGGTGAATACTGTGAATAGAGGAAGGCGCTGGACGCAAAACCCAGGAGAAAAACAATCAGGCCGATGATGAGCCGCACCGGATGCTGACGAATGGCTGGCGCGACGATGCATATGCCCAGAAGTAGTAAAACGATCGGCACACAGCCCAGTACGATAATCAGCCCCACAAATGTCACTCCATACGGATGGCAGGTAGCCCCGCCACCTGCGCGCTCGTTGTTTCCACCGTGCCGCCCGACTCACACAAACGCGGCTGGCGAGACACTGAAGCGTTTGGCCAGCACACGAATGTGCCGGACATTTAGCTCGCGTTTGCCATTCAAGATTTCGGAGACCACACCCTGCGAACCGACCTCGGGCAGGTCTGATTGTGTTAGGTTGTGTTCCTCCATTAGGTGTTGTAGGGTTTCAATCCCGCTCACTTCCGGCATTTGGTGATGCGTTTCCTCATATGCCTCAATCAGTGTACCCAACGTGTCCATCAAAGTATAGAGCGGATGGCGCTCGTTTGTGTCCACCTCGTCAATGAGCTCGTTGAGCCGCTTTATGGCTCGGTCATATTCGCGTTCATTGCGGATCGAGAGAATCGGACGAATGTTAGCCCAATGGCTTTGAAGGTCTTTGGTGATAGCACTCATCGTTTCCACACTCCTTTGTCGTATTCTCGATGTGTTAATACGTGCCGAATGTAACCCTTGGCTCTATTGAAGTGGATTGAGGCAACCAAACGGTATTTGTTTCCGCCAATATTGAACACGATTAAGCTTCCGACCTTGTCTGCGCTCGGGAAGGTGGCCCGTAATTCATCTATATTGTCGAAATCGGTATGCCGAACAATCTTGAACCAACGTGAAAGCGGTGCCTTGCTCTCGGGATGGCTTTCCCAAAACAAGCGCAAGGCTTTGCGCGAGACAATGTGCATAGCCAATCGTATCTCGATCTGAGATAGAGCGCAATGCCTGGCTGAGAAGTCGAAACTTCCGAGGACTACGATATTACTGACACTCCCACGACCTGCGCCGTCGTCGTCTCCACTGTGCCGCTGAGGTCGTAGGCCATCGCCCCGCTGATGCGGACGGGCACCATCTCCCCGGCGGGCACTTCGCCGTCAATGATCACTAGTCCATCCACCTCCGGCGCGTCACGGTAGCTGCGGCCCACGCTCAACCCATCGCCGTTGCCCTCCGCCAGCACTTTCAGCGTGCGCCCAATCTGCGCCTGATTCTTTTCGAGCGAGATGCGCTGCTGCAACGCCATCAACCGTTCGCGGCGCTCATCCTTCACCGCCTGCGACACCGGGTCGCCGAGTTCGGCGGAGGTCGTGCCCGGCTCGAACGAGAACGTGAACGCGCCGATGCGGTCAAACCGAATCTCTTCGACGAACTTCATCAGCGCGTCGAACTCCTCCTCCGTCTCACCGGGATAGCCGACGATGAACGTTGAGCGGATGGCGAGATCGGGCATGGCGGCCCGCATCTTCTCCAGCGTGCGATGCACCCACCCGATGTTCGATGGGCGGCGCATGCGGTAGAGCGTCTTCGGGTGGCCATGCTGCAACGGGATATCGAGGTAATGCGCGATCTGCGGATGGGTCGCCATCGTCTCAATCATCCGGTCGGTGACGTAGCCGGGATAGGCGTACATGATACGGAGCCAATCGATATCCGGCACCGCCCGCGCGAGTTCATCGAGCAGCGTGGCCATGCCTTCTTTCATTCCCATATCGTGGCCGTAGTCGGTCGTATCCTGGGCGATGAGGACGAGTTCGCGCACACCAGTATCACGCAACGTGCGGGCTTCGTGGATGATGGACGCGACGGGCCGGGATACCGCTGTGCCTTTGATAAGTGGGATAGCGCAGAATGCGCACGGGCGGCGGCAGCCATCTGCGATTTTGATGTACGCGCTCGCGCCCTGCACGGCGGCCCGCGTCGCGCCGCGCTCGTCGGAGCCGACAACGGTGGCTTCGGTAGGAAGATGATAAAGCGGCTCCGGGTTCCCGCGCTCGCGCAACCGTTGCACAAAGTCTACGATATCCATCCACCGGCGCGTGCCGATGATGCCGTCAATCCCCGGCGACCACTTAAGCAGTTCGGCGCCGTAGCGTTGCGAGAGGCAGCCGGCGGCGATAAGCATCTGCCCGCGCCTCTTGCCCTCGGCCAACTCATTCAACACGCGTACGCTCTCTTGCTTGGCTGGGCCGATGAAGCCGCAAGTGTTGACAATGAGGACTTCGGCCTTGCCCGGCTGATCGGTGGCCGCGAAGCCGGCGCTGTCGAGCAGTTGCGCCATGCTTTCGGAATCCACGGTGTTCTTTGAGCAGCCGAGGCTGAC
>JBQTJD010000049.1:0-9343 GCA_052387475.1 Anaerolineales bacterium
CGCTCATGAACAGGCGCGACGACCCGCGATAATCGAAGCTGAGAAACACTCCGACCTTGCCGCCGGCCCCGACGGTCGCTTCCACTGAAAGCGGCGTCCACGTATCGTGCGGCGCAGCCGCGCCCGACCACACCACGCTGCTGCTGAATTGATTCTCGGCGCCGTTCGGGTCAAGCCCGACGCGCGCGCTTACCGGCATGCTGACATCCGAAGCCGAGGGCCAGCCGGAGGAACTGGCCCAGGCTTTGGCGTAAACGGTCAACCGCACGCGCGAGCCGGCCGGCGCGGTTGCCACTTGTTTCACACCGGCGTACCACGGGTCCCAATTGTTGACGATGCGCTGCGAGGCATTGCCCGCGTAGATAAAGGGGCCGGCCGCGCCGGCGCTCAGGCTTTCCTGATTCCAGGTGGGCTTGTAGGCATAGTTGAATGAACCATCGGAAGGCTTGGGGCTTTCCGACCACCATGGCAGCCAATTGGCCGTGCCCGAGCCCGAGCCGCCGGATTCAAAGCTCGGGTTGGCCAGCAAGTTCGATTGCGCCGCCACCGGAGCGACCGTGCGCGGCGCGGCCAACAGCGCCAGCACAATGGCCGCGAGAAATAAGCGAATTGCTTTCATAACTGTCCTTTTAGGAATTACACAGTTGCCTGAAATGTCATTCCGAGCCGCATAACGGCGCAACAGTAGTTGCCGCGCAACAGTAGTTGCGCCAGCGACATTTTGCGGCGAGGAATCTCTATTTTGGCCAGAGATTCCGCGTTCTGCGAACGACGCTTCGCTCGGAATGACAGCTCTCAACTGCGCAACCCCCACCTTTTTGAGAGTCATTTACTCAACAGCCGTCGACCCCACCCAAGCCTACCGCCCCACCACAATCCGCTGGCCGGGGAAGATGAGATTGTCTTTGCGCAACACATTCAACTCTCGCAAGCGCGCTACCGTTGTGCCATAGCGTTTGGCGATTTGTGACAGCGTGTCGCCGCGCACGATGGTGTAGATGAACGTGCCCGCCACCGGCGTGACAGCGCCGGCCGGGATTATCAGCACCTGGCCGACGTAGATCTTGTGGATGTCCTTGATGTTGTTGGCGTTGATGATCATCCACGCCGGGATGTGGTACAGACGCGAGATTTTGGTCACCGTGTCGCCGCGCTTCACCACGTACTGCCCGGCGGGCAGCGCCGTCACCGTCGGCCCGGTGATGGGCCAGAGCGTGGGGGTAGCCGTGGGGCCGGGTGTGCTGCTCGGCGTACCCGGCGCCGGTGTGTTGGTCGCTGTCGCAGCGCCGGGCGGCGTGTTCGTCGCCGTCGGCGGGTTGCCTTCAGTGACCACCAGCGAAGCCTCATCGAAGAACACGGCCATGTAAAAGCGCGAGTAGCCGCGATAGCTCGCGCCGAGGAAAACACTCACGCGCCCGCCCGACCCGACGATGGCTTCGACGCTTGCCGTTTGCCAGCCGTTATGCGGCGCCGTCGTCGCCGACCAGATGACGCTGCTCGCCAGCGCACTCGTGCCGCCGCTCGGCTCGAGGCCCACCTGCACTGTCGCACCCACGCCGGTGTCGGAGGCCGCCGGCCAGTTGCTGTTGCTCGTCCACAGCCGCGCATATGCCGTTAGCCGCACCTTGCTGCCAGCAGGCGCATTCACCGTCTGGTACACGCCGGCGTACCACGGGTCCCAATTGTTGATGACGCGCTGCGAGTTGTTGCCGGCGTAAATCAACTCGGTGGCCGCGCCGGCGCTTTTCTTCTCAACGTTCCAGCTGGGCTTGTACGCATAATTCAACGACCCATCCGAAGGTCGGGGCGTCTCCTGCCACCATTGGTTCCAGCCGTTGCCGGTGATGGAGTTGCCCGCATCCTCGAAGCCGGGATTGAAGATGAGGTTGGTTTGCGCCGCCGCCGGCTGGCGCGGCGCGGCCAGTATCAGCGCGGCCAATAAACTGAGCACCATCGTTCCGCTGATCCAACGTTGCCGGTTCATGCTTCCACTCCTGAGCTTTCGCTGCGTTATGGCAGTGTCAGCTCGATGGCGTCCTCCACCCCATTCACCTTAAGCCGCTCGCCCGATGGCAGATACAACCCGGCGAACAGCCGCATCGTATCGACAGCCTCATCGGCGGGCAGCGCCAGTTCATGCACTCGCGTCACCCTATCGCCGCTGCGCCACAACCGCACCGGATAATATTCACTGCCGAGCGCCTCATCGTCCTGCGCTATCACAACCTCATCGCCCTTACGCAAGTGGATGAAGGCCCGCACGTCATCAGTGAGGGGCACGTCAACCGACCACGTCAGCGTAACGCGAATCTGCGCGCCACTGCGGGTCACCGAGTGCGCGTTCAACCGGATGCCGCGCTCGAACGTCTGTGGCTGGCTGGCCGAGCCGCTCGGCCCGCCTTGCAGCTGGGGCGCAACGGTGAACAGCGCATATAGTGGGAACGGCTCAGAGTCACCGTCATTCCGAAACAGTGCGCCCTGCTCCACCGTAATGGCCGAACGCGGCGGCAAGGCGTTCAGCACATTCACGTATTCGGTGTACGGCGAGAAGATGATGCGCTGCGCTGGGGCCAATTCCAGCGGTTGCCCCGGCTCAAACACAGCCACTGCTGGCGACGGGCGCGCCGATTGGCGAGTGAGAAAACGCACTGCTGCAAAATCCCACAGGCGCTTATCTAAATACAGCGGACCCTCGTACTCATTCACGCGCCCGACTAGTTCGACCGCCGCGCTTTGAAAGGCGAACGGCAGTTGCGGGTTGAGCGCATACGGGCCGAAATAATCACGCGCGGCGCCGAGCGCGCCGGCCGTCACCGCCAGCAATACAATTGCACGCCGCCACCAACGACCAGTGTTCCACAGCCATTCTAAGGCCAGCGCCGGAAAAACAAGCAGCATTGGCAATGCGCCGATGGCGCGCAAAAAGTGCGGGGCTTCCGTGGAAAGCAGAGTGGGTAATAACATCGTCCCGCACCACAGCAATGCGAAGGCGCAGGCCGCGTTGCGCTTTTTCCACGCACCCCAGAATGCAAGGCCCAGACCGGCGAAGAACGCCAGCCCCAGCGCTAGGTCGAATACGGGCCGGCCCGGCAGATTGTGGCGCGCGTTCATATCGCCGGCGAAGAGAAACATCGCCAGCACCTTTATGAAATTGTCAAAGAGCGCAGCTGGCCCATTAGCCAACACCGAGACCTGCCCAACCCGGCCCAGATACAGTTGCGGTTCACGCAAGGCGAACAGGGCGAGCGGGGCGTACACCAGCGCAGCGGGCAACCCGAAGGCGGTGAGTGATTTCCACGGCAAGCGTGTTGGTGATGTGCCTTGGCCTAAGCGCCGAAAACTATACCACCAAACACCAAAAGCAATGAAGGGCAGCGGGATCAGCCGCGCCGACAGATAGGTATAAAAACATAATCCGCACAGCGCCCCGGCGCAGACGAGCAGCCAAAGCCGGCGTGTGCGCCAGCCCATCATCGCCAGTGTCAGCATAAAGCCCGACAGCGCCGGTATCAATGTGGCTCGCAACCCGATGCGGCTGAGGGCTAAGGCCCAAAAACTCCCGGCGGTGAGCGCTGCCATCAGCAGGCCCACCCGTGAATTGAATAGCGCCCGGCCTAACCCATATGCAGCCAGCACGTTGGCTAAGCCGAACACTGCCGCTGGCAGCCGCACCGCGAGCGTCGTATGGCCCAGCGCCTTGATGCTGAAGGCCAGGATGTAAATGAAAAGTGGCTCGCGGCCGTTGTTGGCGGGAAAGTAGAGGTCGCGCGCGCCGTTGAGCACCTCCACCGCATCCAGCGCGTACCAGGCCTCGTCGGAATAAAGGCCGGGCGGAAGCGCGTCGAGCTGATAAAAACGTGTGAAGGCCGCAAAGGCCAGGATCAACAGCAGGATGACAGCTTCGACCCAGCGCGTGGCGAAGAATTGATTGAAAGGGCGCACAGCGCGGCGATTATACAAGCGCCGTGCCGCGCTTGCCCTCACCGTCTGAGCAGTGGCAGAAATGTTTTGAACATGTACCAGGCGGTGTAGGTGGTATCGGTCAGCGGTGCAGTGATCAGGCGCGTGGTGGTCGTAACCCCATCCGTCCAACCGATGAAGGTCACGGGCACGCCGTTCAGCAGTTGTTGCTCGGTCACGCCCACCGTATGCTGGAAGCCCATCAACGTATCGCGCACCAACGGGGCCAGCGCGTTGGTGTTTTGATCGAGACTGACTCGCAAGCCGGGCAGACTCGTCGTCAGCGTGACGTTGACTTTCTCCGGACGCACCATCACCCTCTCGGTGGTCGCGATGCCATCGGAATCGGTGACAGTGAGCAGAATCTCAAAGCCCGTGTTCCCGCTGAAGTCGTGGCCCGACACTGGAATGATGAGTGCGCCCGAGGTCGTGTTGGTGATCGGCCCTTCTGCCGGGTGTAGATGATCGTTGTGACGGAAGACGATCTGCCACGAGAAGTTGGCAGCGGAGAGCAGGCCGTCGGCATCGGTAGCGACGCCGGTATAGGTAATCACATCGCCCGCGCGGAACGTCGTGCCGCTGATCGGCGCGGTGATCGTCGCTTGCGGCGGTGCGCCGACAGTGACAGTCACAGGCGCGGAGAGCGACTGATCCATTCCATCCGAAGCGGTGAGCCGCGCAAAGTAGCGCCCGCGCTGGGTATACGTGTAGCTCGGCGTCGCGCTACTCGCCGAGTTGCCATCGCCGAAGTTCCACGCATACGTGATCGCCTCGTTCTCCGGATCAGTGGCCGCGCCCTCGAAGTTAACGGTCAGCGGCGGAGTGAGGCTGGCGCTCGGCGTCGCTGACGCCAGCGTGATGATGGGCGGCTGGTTCGGGTTATAGCGGATACGGCGCACGGTCCCGGCGTTCGGCGCGCCGAGCGGGCCGATATCCACGTAAAACAGCGACCCATCCGGCCCGGGCTTTAAATCTACGATCTCGCCGTACGGCCCATCCAACGCGCCGTCGGCCGGCTCGAAGTTGAGGCTCCCCGTTACATCGCCGTTCGCGTCGAACGTTAGGCGGCGAATCCAGTTCTGTGCGTAATCGGCGAAGAACAGGCTACCTCGATATTCCGCCGGAAATTGCGTCGCCCGATAAACGAAGCCGGCGGTGATGGATGCATCGCGGCTGTTATGCGGATATTGGAAGATCGGATTGGTCATGCCGGGAACCGTGCAGTTCCCCTCACACAGCGGCCAGCCGTAATTGGCGCCCGCGACGCCGCGGTTGAGTTCCTCGATGGAAGTGTCGGTGTTGCTGCCCACATCGCCGATGTACATTGCGCCGGTCGGTGAGTCGAAGCTGAAGCGAAACGGGTTGCGCAACCCGAGCGCCCAGATCGCATCGAGGTTCGGACCGGCGCCATCGTAAAAGGGATTGTCGGCCGGTGCGCTGCCATCGGCGTTGAGGCGCAGGATTTTGCCGTGATAACTATCCAGCCGCTGAGAGACGTGGCTGTACGCGAAGACCGTATCGAAGTGGTCGCCGACGGAAATATACAATGCGCCATCCAGCCCGAAGGCCAGCGTGCCGCCGTGATGCCACAAGTGGGCGTCCACAGTGTCTTGCCAGATCACCACTTCGCTGTCCGGGTCGGCCACGTTACCGCTGACCGTGAAACGCGAGACGCGATCGCGCAGCGGGGTGTTGGCGGTATAGAAAAGGTAGAGATAGCCGTTGGTCGCGAAGTTGGGATGCAGGGCCATGCCCACCAGACCGCGCTCGCCTTCATCAATGTTGACGTTAGTGAGCGTGAGCAACGGCGTCGCCTCCACCTGTGTCGCGCCGGGCAGCGCCACCCGGATCACGCCGCCGCGTTGCAGGATGAACATGCGCCCATCGAGGGTGAAGGTCAAACCGGTAGGTTCATTCAGCCCGAGCAATAGGGTTTCATTGCGGAAGAATGGCGGCGGCGCGGCCACGGCCCGTTGATCGAGGTAGGGCATCGGGCCGCTCAGGGTGAAGCTGAGAATCAAAATCAATAATGCGCGCCGCGTGCGGAAGAGTAACGACATGGCGATTACGAGGCCGAGCGAATAGGAACAGCACCCGCATGCTATCTGGCCTGTCGGTTGGCGGGTATGGGAAAGAAAGTCTATGGCAATAAAAGTGGATCGCGGCGGGGCGATCCACTTTTCGCTGATCAATGTGCGGATGAGGCCGGGCCTCACGGCCCGATGAACGTCGTGCGCCGCGACTCAAAACCATCGAAGAAGTACGTGCCGCGCGTTCCATTGTCGAGCCCAGCAACCGCACCCAGCCGCACGCGTTCGATGCGCCGTGTGTCGTTGTCCACGGTCGTCAGGTTGGCGCGCTGCGTCCCGTCAATCCATAGCGTCAGCCCGCCGTTGCTCGCGCCGGCCGCCGTGCTCGCGCCCCAGTCGAACTCGATCCAATGCGGGCTGTCGCTGATCGTGTTCCAACCGCTGCTGCTCCAATCATTGAGATCGTTACGCGCGCCACTCCGCAGTTGATAGGCCCCGCTTGAAAAACGAAACTCTACTTGCACCACCGGTGTGCTGAAATCGGCGCCGGTGTAACCGTAGAACAGCACATGCGCCTTGCCGTTTGCCATCGTGATGGTGTTTGGATCGAAATAGAAACGCGCACGATAGCGGCTTTCCGCACTCGGGCTTTCATCCGTTACGTAGATCGCCCCATTGCTGTCAATCAACGCTTGCAGTCCGCGGTTGCCCACTAACGCCGCGGAAGTCACACTTAAGTCGCCGCTATCCGTAACGGCGGTTGTCCACGCCAGCAAGTTGCCCGCCTCGAAGCCGTCGGCAAAGATCACATCCGGGTTCGGTGTGAGCGTCGGCGCGCTCGTCGCTGTGTCCGTCGGCAGCGCTGTGTTGGTCGCAGTCGGGGTCAGTGGCGGTGCGGGTGTATCGCTCGGCGTCGGGCTGGGTGTGGCCGTCGCCGCCGGGAAGGGCGACTCCGGCAACCACACCGGCCCGGCCGGGCTGCCGCCGAAGCGGCGCACACCGTGGCCTGGGCCGCCCGCTGCGCCGGAGCTGTCGCCGACGAACTCGCCGGTGCCTTCATCAAAATGGTACAGCGCCACGGTGTTCGCCTCCGGGGTGAACGGTTGCAGCGCGGGTGAGAACGCCGTCGCGTAGCGCAGGTTTTTGGAGAGGTGTAGTTCGTCGAGGTAGCCGTTGTACGACGGAAATTGTGGGCCGGCATCGTGCTTCTCCGCGCCGAGCACGAGGTACGGGTCGCTGTTCATGCACGGGCCATTGCAGAAGTTGCCGGGCACGCCGTCGTCGGGATACGAAATGTCGCCGTCGGGGCCATCGGCCTGCGCTTGCAAAAGGCCGTCCACAAAAATCCACAGCCAGCCGTCACTGCGACGGCGCTGCACGGCGATGTGATGCCAGGCGCCATCGAGCACCGAGGTCGTGCCGCAGAGTGTTTGGCTCACATTGCCGGGGCCGTTGACTCCGAACACCACGCGCCCATTCGCCAACGACAGCCCGTAGTCGCGCTCCTGACTGAAGCGGTCACGATCCACTATGATGTTGCCGAAAACCCAATCGCCGTTCGCTCCGCAGGTGATGGCCGGAGCCGAGTTGTCGGCGGCAGTAGCCTTCATCCAAAACTCCAGCGTGAAATCTTCCGCGCCGATGTCGGCGGGCGGGCCGGGATTAGTGTTGGCCGGGTCATCAAACTGTATCTTCACGCGATCAATATCGCCGGTGCCATTGCCAAAGAAGCGCAGCGCGTAACCGACGTTGGAGGGCACCGGTGTGTACGTGAGGGTGGGAACAGTTGTCGCGGTGGGGGTGTTGGTTGCCGTTGGGAGGGGAGTGGCCGTCGCTGTGGGTGAAGGCTATTTGCTTGGGGTTGGCGTGTTTACGCTTGTAAGGGTCGGCGTGGGGGTTGGGGTGGCGGGTGGAGGGGCCGCTGGATCTAGTCGAACGAAGCGGGCGACGGATGGCACACCGGAGCTGTTCACGATGAAGAGCATGTAATAGCCGGGCGGCGCAAGATTGGCATTCGCTGGTGTCACCACTTGCAAACCATTGCCCACTACGCTGAAGTTCAGGGGCACGTAGCGCTGGTTCATGTCAATGCCATGCGTTACAGCCGGGGATCGGATGAGAGCCACGGAAGCGATAGTGGCCGCATCGTTTGTGGCAACGTTCAACGTCTGGCCATAGCCGGCGGTAGTCGGTGCCGACGAAATGGTGGGACGCGGGCCTTTGAACAAGTAAGGCGGTGAAAAAATCTGCGCGTTCCGCTCTTCGTAAGGTGGGAAGTAGCCACCCGCAGAGACCACTCGGCCGTCGGGTAGTAGCCAAGCCGTTGAGTGATATAGTCGCGCCCGCTGTTGGCTAGCCAATGTCGTCCAAGTTTCCGTTTCCGGGTTCCACAACTCTGTTGTCGTAACGGCTTGGCTGGTATCTTGGCCAGAAGCGTCGCGCTCCCCGCCGCTTACCAGCACCGTGCCGTCGGGCAACAACACTAAGGTGTGATAGGCACGCGGTGACGCCATGGGAGCCACCTCTCGCCAGGCAGGAGCGGGCTGATTGAGATCGACAACTACCGTGCGGCCGTGTACGGTTCCCACCGAATTGTCGGGGTCGCCAAATGTCCCAGATTTCATGATCCGGCCAGGTCGGTACATGACGGCGCTGTGAGCGGTGATGAAGCTACTACCAATGTCCGTCCATGACTGTGTGTTCACATTCAGACGGCGCGTTGCTACATCAGGACCGGCATTGAACACAGTCCCATCCGGCAGGACAAACATGAAGGAGTACATCGGATTTTCGCGAGTCGCGGCAGTGAGCGCCGTCCATGTGTTAGTCGCGGCATCATAAACCTCCGGTGTATTTGCCAGTTGTGCCGTAGTGATCCAGCCGCTGAGGGCAAGAACCCGGCCGTCAGGCAACGTGGTGGAAGTCGGATACCAACGCGGAAACGCCATATCGGCCACGCGCGTCCACGTGCGCGTAAACGGATCGAAAATATTCGTGTTGGGCAGACCAAAGTAGTTCGGGTCGAGGTGTCCTCCTATAATCAGAAACCGCCCGTCAGCCAAAGTCGAATGACCGGCGCAAAATAGGTTGGTGGTGATGTTGGGGGCTGACACAATAGCGTTGGTAATGGGATCCCACACACGGGCACTGTTGCCGCCATTGGCCTGATCAAAGATTAATATCTGCCCATCCGGTTGCATGATGGCATGCACCGGCACGATCGGCAACGAGACCAAACTACTCCACTGTCCTAGCTGTGTAGGGCCAGGGGTTAAGTTGGTTGGAGTCGGCGAAATCGTGGCCGAAGGGAGTGCGGTAGTGGTAGGGGAAGGGCTGGGAGTGGGCGATGGCCC
>JBQTJD010000050.1:0-5556 GCA_052387475.1 Anaerolineales bacterium
TCAAAGCCGAGACTAAGATTGACGAGACGCGCGCCATGATGGACGACCGCAAAGGTCAAATCGAGCGGACAGCGGAAGCGGTGAGCAAGACCGCCAAAGAAACCTGGAAAGAAAATCAACCCGCTTAGCTTGCAGGGCTGACTTAGATTTTAGGTTTCAAGACCTTCGGGATCGTTACGATCCCGAAGGTCTTTGTTGTCAGGGGGTTCCGGATTGATTGAGGGGAAGTTCATCAATAGACTCTATCAACAATAGTGATTCAGACCGACGCGGTCTCCCAACGCATCTAAAATTTCAGGCACTTCATATAGACCGCGTCGGTCTAAGTCTTATTTCCAATTGAGTCTAATGGATGAAACGGAACAGGGCGAGATCAGGTCGAGGCCAGCAGGCGCCGCATTTGTATCGACGCGATCACGAGCAACAGCAGCCCGATGGCGAGCAGACCGGTCAACCACAATAGGTTGAGTGAAGCTCCGCGCAGCATCACGCCCTGCAACAGGCTCATGCCGTACGTCACCGGCAGCAGCCACGAAATCACACGGATCGGTTCCCAGAGCAAATACTGGCTGACAAACAAGCCGCCAAAGAAGACGCTGGCCAGCAATACCAGCATCGAGTACTGCACGGCTTGGCTGTCGGTTTCCGCGGCCAGCGAGATGACGAAGCCGATGCCCAACGACGTGAACAACAGCGCGGCGACGATGATGGCGAAGTTCACCCACTGACCCAACATCGGCACACCCATCACAAAGACCACCAACCCCGTCAGCACCGCCGCCAGCACCCCGCCGAAAAAGAAATAACTCAGGTATTTGCCGAGCAATGCCTCGGCTGCGGAGAGCGGCGAGACGCGAAATAGCTCCACCATGCCCAGGCGTCGTTCGCGCACAATCGAGAGCGCGGCAAAGGTGATCGCCAGGTGCTGCAACAGCAGCGCTAACACCGCCGGCACAAAAAAATCAATCGGGCGCAGCGCCACCGGCAGAATGCTATGCGCCTCGCTGCGAAAGGGGCTGATCAGCACACCCGGCGAGACGCTTTTGAACTCGGCCAATAGTGTTTCCAATTCCTGCAGATCAGCTTCGATCTCGCGTGCCTTCTCGGTCTGTTGCGCGCACTCGTTGCAATCGGCGGAGATTTCCGCCAGTGCGTCTGAGTCGCTCCGGGTTTCAGCGAGTTTCTCCAAAATGGTGGCCGTCTGCGGGTCTTGCGCGCCGCCGGAGGCTTGCGCAACGCTGGCGAGCACACCGGCGCTAGCGCCCACCGCGAGATCGAGCGCATCCAGCCGGCTGTCCAGCGAACGTTGCTGGTCGCGGGCCTGACTGCCATCGCTCCGTTCCATCGCCTCGCGCAGTACGCCGGCGGCGGGGCGCGCCGCCGCCACATCTTCCTGAACCGTCGTGGCTTCGGTCTGGGTCTGCTCCGTGAGGGCGCGCAACACGCGCCGGTTCACTTCCTCCACGTAGAACTGCCCCATGAAATCCACGTAGCTGGCTTGCACGGGATCGATCTCGTTGTGATACACCTCGAAGATCGCTTGCTCGTTGCGCCGGAGTGCGCCCTCGGCGTTGATGGGGGCGACCACAACCAGATCCACCTCGCCGCGCCGCAATTGTTCGCCCGCCTCGCCTTCATTGCGCGTGACGCCGGCGAAGATGATGTTTGGGCTTAGGTTTTCCGCGTACGCCTCGACCTGCTCCGCCGTCGCATCCGTGTTGGCGACAAACAACGTGCGCAGCACGCGCGGCTGGTTGCGATAGCCGATGCCCACTAGCAACAGAATCAGAAACGGGCCCAGCACCAGCGTTAGCACCAAACGCGGCTGGCGCAGTATTTCGAGAATTTCTTTGGTGAGAAAAGCCGAAGCTCGAATGGGCGCGCGGAAGAGTTCACGCATGTCAGGTCTCGCGGTGGATGAGTTCGACAAAGACATCGTCAAACGGCGGTTGAAATTCTTCGATCGATTCGACGGCCACGTTGTTGGTCTGACACCATTCCAGCACGGTCGGCATCGCCGTGCTCGCCTCGTCCACCACGATACGAAAGTGATTGGGGCCGAGCGTTGTGACGCTGCCTTGAATAAACGGGAAGCGTTCGAGCTGCACTTTCTGCTCAATGGAGATGGGGTCGCGGAGTTGGATGTCGATGACCTCGCCGCCCATGGCGCGCCGACGCAAATTTTCCGGGGTTTCCACCAGCAATAGGCGGCCCTCGGCCATCACCCCCACCAGATCACAATAGGCCGCTTCGCCCACGTATTGTGTGGTGATAAACAGCGTGCGGCCGCGTCCCTGCAACTCGCGGAAGTAATCCCAGAACTTGCGGCGCAGCATCGGGTCGATGCCGGCGGTCGGCTCATCGAGAAACATCAGTTCGGGGTCGTGCACCAGCGTGGCTGCCAGGCTCAGGCGGCGTTGCATGCCGCCGGAAAGCTGACGCGCCAGCTTGTGCCGGTGCTCGGTCAGTTCCACAAAGTCGAGCAGTTCCTTCATCCGTTTACCGCGGCCCCAGCCCATGCCGTATAGCGACGCGGCGAAGTTGAGGTTCTCCCAAACGCTCAGGTCGGGATAGAGGACGAACGATTGCGGCATGTAACCGAGGCGCTCACGCAACGCGGCGGGGAACTCGGAAGGGCGTGTGCCGAGGACAGTGGCATGGCCGGCGGTGGGTTGAGCGATGCCCGTCAGCAAGCGGATGGTCGTCGTTTTGCCGCTGCCGCTCGGCCCGATAAAACCAAAGATCGCGCCGCGCGGCACTTCGAGGTCCACCTCCCGCACGGCGAACTCCTCGCCAAACTGTTTGGTCAGGCCCTCCGCGCGAACGACGGCGTCACTCACGCCGTTGGTGGTGGGCGGCCCTGTTGGCGGTGTGGGAGGGGCCTCCTTCGGAGGGGTCTCCTCCCCCCGATCAGGGGCGTTGACTTTGTCCATACGGCACCGACGCGGCAGGCCGCGAGAGCCCGGCGGCGAACAGTTTTACCAGCACCAGCCCGGCGATGAAGCCGCCGATATGAGCGGCATACGCCACGCCATCGGACTCGCCCCCGCCCAGCAGGCCGAGGCCAGCGATGAACTGAAACAAGAACCACAGGCCGATGGCCATAATGGCCGGCACCTCCTGGAGGACGCGGCCCATCATGACGCGCACGCGCCGGTTGGGGAAGAGCAGCAGGTAACCGCCGAGCACGCCGGAGATAGCGCCGGATGCGCCCAGGCTGGGGATGCGCGGGTCTTGCCCGAAGGCGTATGTGCTGGCGACGTGAGCGAGCGAGGCGATTAGACCGCACACGAGATAAAAGAGCACGAAGCGCACGTGGCCGAGGTAGTCTTCCACGTTGTCGCCGAAGATGTAGAGGAACAGCATGTTGCCGAATATGTGGGCGATGCTGCCGTGCATAAACATGGAAATGAGCAGGGTGAGGTAAACCGAGCCGGGGGTGGGCTGGAGGCCGGGCACGGTGAACGTCTGGCCTGTCACCGGGTCCTGCACGGGGTAGTCCTGCGTCACCAGATCCTGTCCGGTCGTGATTTCCTCCGGCACGGTGCTGAACGCGTAAGTAAATTCGTTGTTCGCGCCCAGGCCCTGGAACAGAACAAACACCAATATATTGATGCCAATCAACACAAACGTCATGATCGGCGTGATGCGCCGGTCGCGGTTGTCATCTCCAACGGGAAACATGGTTGTCTTCTCCTTTAGATCGGTTTCCGTTTTGATTGATGCCGTAGAGACGCCGTCGCTTCGCTTATGCGGCGCGTCTCTACATTGGCTCAATTCAATTTGGAATGCGCCATAGACCGCGTCGATCTACGGCTTATGGGAGTCACGCGCCGGTATTGTGCAAGCGCTCCGACGTCGACTCCACATGCGTCTTGAAGCGGCGCAGGTCATCCTCCAACCGCTTTTCCGGGCTGGCGAACAGCGCCGCCACCACTTCGCCGGCCAGCCCGGCGGGCGGGTCGTACTTGAGCGTCACCGTCACTTCGGTCTCGTTCAGCCCGAGTTCAGCAAAGGTGACTTGGCCGCTGGTCGTGATCGGGCCGTGGTCTTTGCTGTTCCAGCCGATACACCGGTGCGGCTCAAAGGTCGTGGTATCCGCATCCCATTCGATGACCGTGCCGAGCGGGCCTTGCATCACCCAGTGGCTCAGGCGGTCATCCAGCTTCGTCACGGACTTGATGTCTTTCATGAACATGGGAAAGGTTTCAAAGTTCGCCCAAAGGTTGAACACATCTTCCAGACTGCCCATCACAATGATGCTTTTGGTAATTGGGTCGGCCATCGTCTATCTCCTGATATCTGGGAACATTGATCTGAAGCTTCGTCCTCGACCATGGACGTTCAGCCATTGACGATCTCACCGCCGTTGGGATGCAACACCTGGCCGGTCATATAATCCGAGTCGGCTGACGCTAAAAAGACGTAGCAAGGCGCCACTTCCTTGGGCTGGCCGGCGCGGCCCATCGGCACATCCGACCCAAACTCGGCGACTTTCTTTTTCTCGAAAGAGGCCGGGATCAGCGGCGTCCAAATCGGGCCGGGCGCCACACCGTTGACGCGGATGCCCTTATCCACTAAAGCTTGCGCGAGCGAACGGGTGAAAGCCACAATCGCCCCTTTGGTGGCTGCATAATCCATCAGGTGTGCGCTGCCGCGATAAGCCGTCACCGATGTGGTGTTGATGATGGCGCTGCCCTGGCGCAGATGTGGCCGCGCCGCCCTGGCCATAAAAAAATAGGAGAAGATATTGGTGCGAAACGTGTACTCCAGTTGTTGCGCTGTGATCGCTTCAATCCGCTCCTGTGGAAATTGCACCGCCGCGTTGTTCACCAGAACATCCAGCCGGGTTAATTGACGGACGGTCATAGCCACCGCCCGTTCGCAAAAACGTTCCCGGCCCACATCGCCCGCCAGGAGCAAACAACGCCGGCCTGCTTCTTTGACCTGCCGCTTGGTTTCTTCAGCATCACCGTGCTCATTGAGATACACAATCGCCACATCTGCGCCTTCTTTGGCAAAAGCGATGGCGACCGCGCGCCCGATGCCACTGTCGCCGCCGGTGATGAGCGCCACTCTGCCTTGCAGCTTGCCGCTGGCGCGATAAGCCGCATCCTCCGCTTGAGGAAGCGGCTTCATTTTTGATTCAATCCCCGGTTGGCGGGATTGTTTTTGGGGCGGGCGCTGCGGCTTTTTCGGCTTTAGCTTTTGCGGCATGAGCGGCTGCGCCTCAATTTCAGTAGTTGTTAGACCGGCGAGCGGCCGGGCAGCGCTCGAATAATGGCGATGGCGGCCACTGCGCCCAGGAACGCCACTACGATGCTGCCGACGTTGATGCCGTTGACCGCGTCCGGGATTCCGAACAAGTTGGCAGCCAGAAAGCCACCGACCAGACCGCCAAGAATTCCGACGACGATATCGGTCACGATATTCCCGCGGCCGCGCCGCATCACCTGGTTGGCGAGCCAGCCCGCAATCAACCCCACGATCAGCCAAGATAAAATGCCCATGTGAATAATCTCCTTTTGTCTTGTTAGGCGCTGCACAATTGCTGCG